>NZ_QQWI01000001.1:0-300000 GCF_004125825.1 Fusibacter sp. A1
CGCCCCCTTGTTTTTCTTCACTTGTTTATAGGCTTTATTTAGGTTATTAGGGTCTAGAATTTGTTCCAATAGGCCATACTCTTCACTGCTTGCGTCGGTGATGTTGTTTTCAGTTATCCTCTCTTCGGTAAGCGCTCTGTCATACCCTTTGTGTTCCGCACTATCTCTTTGACAGGAGCCATCGTTTTTACGATGTATTCTGCTTTCTTTCGTCCCGATTTCGGTAACATTCATTGACTTTCACCTCCTTAGGTTCAACCCTTCATGGTCACGTCGACATGGCCACTACTATGGTCTCGGCTGACTTCTCATGGCAAATCTTATTTCAACCGTCTATCGCTATAATGCTTTAGCCGTCCATGAGATCTCCCCAGGTAAGAGCGCAATCCTTCTCTCCATACATCTGCCACATTTACAGCGGTTAATTCCGAGTAGTTATTGGACTTCGACATGTTATGCAGCCTTATCCTTAACCGTTGCCTGATGTGATTTCTGTTCGTCAGACCAGAGATTTGCCGCCGGCTTCCTTCAGATTCGCAGTCACCCGCGACACCCTTGCCTTAAGCTATACACTTCCCACTACTAGGGCGTGTTCGGGACTTGCACCCGTTGGATTGCGCCCATGCTGGGCGCACATAAAAAAAGCACCGTTCAGTCGAACGGTGCTTTTTACTTCATCTTCTTAGGGAGTCCTCATACCAACCACTGTGCGAGAAACGCTTTGGAATCCATTTTGTCTATCACCTGTCTAAGACCTACAGGGTCATTCGTGCTCACAAGAGCGTATCCCTCCGATAGCTCGGTTGCAGGATACTCTTTTTCAAGCGTTCTCAGAATCGCCTCACTCGTTCTTACATAATAGGTACTCGTCTCAAAGGTTGACTTTTCGGTCGCTATGGTAAAGACAGGTTTGTACCCCGCTGATTTACCTTTAAGCCTGACAAGGTCCGCAAGCACCGCATTGGCCGTTGCAAGCTTTCCTGCACCGGGTCCTTTAAGTACGAGCCTGTTTAGGTTTTCATGCTCGAAGACGGTGCAGTTGTCCACCCCCTCGGTCTGACCGAAGTCGCTTGCTTTTTTTACTATCACCGGTCTTACAAGAACCGATACGCCAGTGCCGTGATGGCTGCTTGATGCGACGTATCTGATGGTGCAGCCCAGTTTTTTCACCTGTTCGAAATCCACTGGAGCTACCTGACGCAGGCTTTCTATCCAGAGTTGACCGAGGGATAGCAGCGTGCCATGTGCGAGTGCTGTCAAAATGATGATCTTTCTTGCGGCGTCATAGCCGTCTACATCGTCATCGGGGATGGCTTCTGCATAGCCGTTTTCTTGAGCTACCTTCAGGGCCTCATCAAAGGAGCCGCCTTCGTGCTCGATCTTCGATAAGATAAAATTGCCTGTTCCGTTGAGTATGCCGTGGATTCCCCTTGATTCACCATGAAGCAGATGTTCTTCAAGCGTGGATATGACAGGAATTCCACCGGCGACACATGCTTCTACCATAAGATTCACATGGTTGCTGTTTGCCAGTGCTTGAAGTTCTGGATAATGGGCGGCTATCACTGCCTTATTGGCTGTAATCACATGTTTCTTATTGATGAGTGCGCGTTTGATATAGGCATAGGCCGTGTCGATACCGCCAAGCACTTCAACCACCACATCAATTTCAGGATCGTCGACGATATGGTCCGCATTTGTGGTAAACCGCACATCGTCACGTGTGCCTGCGTACTTGTCCAGATTTCTCACAAGCGCTGTTTTCACCGATACGGCTTCCCCAACAAGCGTCAAAAGCCTATCCTCATGTTTTTTTACAATGTCCGCTACTCCGCTGCCTACTGTTCCAAAACCTAACAATCCCAACTTCATATGTTCTTCTCCTTTGACATCACCAACTTATTATATCTATGATACGCTTTTACCCCTTAAGTGTTAAGTCTTATTTTGATAAGGCCTGATTTAAATCATCGATCAGGTCATTCACATTCTCTATTCCTATCGACAGACGGATCAGCTCAGGTCTTACTCCTGCGGCGATTTGCTCATCAGCGCTCAATTGCTGATGGGTGGTAGACGCCGGATGGATGACAAGTGACTTGGCGTCACCTACATTGGCAAGATGCGAGAATAGCTTTAGCAGGTTGATCACTCTGACACCCTTGTCGTAACCGCCCTTTACTCCAAAAGTCAAAATCGCTCCAGCTCCCTTAGGAAGGTATTTTGTCGCCCTTTCATAGTCCGGGTGTGATTTTAACGACGGATGTTTTACCCATGCGACTTCAGGGTGGTTTTCAAGAAATTCTGCGATGCTTCTGGCATTTTCGACGTGCCTTTCTACTCTTAGCGATAAGGTCTCTATACCTTGAGCCAGTAAGAAGGCATTGAAGGGCGAAAGGCAAGCACCCAGATCCCTAAGAAGAGTGACTCTCAACTTAACGATATAGGCAAGGTTTGCAAATGCCTCATGGTATACAAGTCCATGGTAGCTGGGATCCGGTGTCGTAAACTCAGAAAATCTGCCACCCGTCCAGTCGAACTTTCCGCTGTCGACAACCACACCGCCGATTGAAGTTCCTGCCCCGCCGATATACTTTGTCGCAGAATGGATGACAATATCGGCACCATGTTCTATAGGTCTGAAAAGGTATGGTGTGGCAAAGGTGTTGTCCACAATGAGCGGCAGCTTGTTTTTTGCTGCGATGTCAGCGATCCTATCAAAATCAGGAATGTTGATTCCAGGGTTTCCTATTGTTTCGATGTAGATCGCCTTTGTTTTTTCGTTGATGGCAGCCTCATAGGCGTCAAAATCATCAGGACCTACAAATCTGCTTGTAATTCCAAATCGTTTTAAGGTATGGGTGAATAAAGTTGACGTACCGCCATAAAGGGTGTTGGCAGCGATGATCTCATCCCCCGCTGCCGCGATGTTCATCACAGCATACGAGATGGCAGCCATGCCTGAAGCCGTCGCAACTGCTGCGACACCGCCTTCAAGCGCGGCGATTCTTTTTTCAAAGGCGTCTGTGGTCGGATTCGTCAGACGGGTGTAGATATTCCCGAATTTTTTAAGTGCGAACAAATCCGCCGCATCCTGAGCATCGTCAAAGACATAGCTCGATGTCTGATAGATTGGAAGCGCCCTCGACTTTGTCGCAGCGTCGGGCACAAGTCCCGCGTGAATCTGTAATGTCTCAAACCTGAAATCATTCTTCATGTGTATCCTCCTGATATTCAATCGCTATCTCATTCACTACGGCAATTTATAAATCCCTGATAATTTAAAAAGATCGTCAATAAAAAAAAACTTCTTGTAGCAGGCTACAAGAAGTCATTGAACTTTCTTATACCTTATCTTCCAGGCTGTTGACCTGCTGGATTTAGCACCACAGCTATTGCTAGGTTGCCGGACGTCATAGGGCCAGTCCCTCGGTCTCTCTCGATAAGTAATGATTAATAGGATTATAAACGCCTAACTTTACAAAAGCAAGCGGTTTTGTGATAGATATTAGATATAAGAATGATATATCAGATCAACATGGTTAGAGGGCTCTGAGCCTCTGCATCGTATCCTCGTCAAGGGTTACCCATTTTAGGATTGCCGCTTTTAAAATCGCGATAGGGGTCAACAACCATCCGTTGACCGTATGACAAGTGGCTAGCCCTAAGTCAAGCTTTGAACCGGCAAGCTCCCAATTATCGTCACCTTCTGTGAACTCGATAAAAATGACCTCAAAATGGAGGTACCCCAAGTCATCTTTGATCGCATACGATCCAGACTTCATACCTTTTTGCACCGTTGTGACGCCATTTGCTTCATTGAACTGGTCAAAGGCTTCCTTATGCTGAAGCGGCATGACAAGATCAATCGTAGGTTCTTTCAAAGCCAAAGTCCCTAAATGATGGGCCGCGCTGTATTTGGGCCCCATGATGAAGCCCGACTCATAGTCACGGTAAAAGTGCAAAAGCCTTATGATGTGGTTGTCTTCAGGGCACACCCACTTTGTCTGGTATAGGAAGTCGTACTGGCCGATCTGACGTTTCAAGCCCATTCCAAGATCCATTTCAATAAGGGCGAAATCAATCTCCTCGAACTCGGCCATACCGTTTTCTTTTCTGCGGCTGTCGAGCAGGTCGGGGGTTTCCACTTCCCACAGTACTGTTTCTCCTATGAGGCTGATGTCCCACTGAGTGCCGTATAATTGAGGCCGTCTTTCAAAAAATGCGATTCGATCGGCCATATGCGCAGCGTAGCTCTTTGTGACAGGATCCTTCTTCAAACTATAGAAATCCCACGCCCCACGCATGAAATCAGGCATGCTTATCGCATGGATGATCACCATGAAAAGCGCCTCTGCAGCCTCTTCGCTCAGTTTTGCAAAGTCCGGCCACTGGTTGTCTTTGACGTAATTCATGACAAAGGCGGCGTTCTTCTCATGCAGAGCCCGTATCTCGGGATGGTAGCCTGCAAAAAGTTCACCGCGGTTCATAATATCTTGACGGAGTTCATAATCCGCTTCTTCCATCTTTATAAGTTGTTTTTCAAGTTGTTTCATCACTTAACCCCTTTTCAATTTGATAAGAAACACCTTTGCTATTATATCATAGTTTACTACCCCAAAAGTGCCCTTTCCACTCGTAGAAGCATGCGATATTCAATTTATTCAAAAAAAAAGAAGTGCACTCGCACTTCTTCAATAGTTTCTATATTTTCCAGTTGCCTTTGTCAAATACGATGATTTCCTCACCACTGGCTGTTGTTCCTGTGATGTTCAGTTCACCTGAACCTACCATGAAGTCCACATGCGAAAGCGACAGGTTGACACCCATTTCATCCAGTTTCTCTTTGGAATGTTTGTCCGCATCCTCCACAGAAAGAAGATAGGCGTTTCCAAATGCGAAGTGGCATGATGCGTTCTCATCAAAAAGCGTGTTGAAGAAGGTCACGTTCGTATTGGAAATCGGTGAGTCATGGGGAACGATCGCGATTTCACCTAGGTACATCGAACCGTCATCCGTTGCGAATAGATTGGCTAGAGCATCTTGTCCGACTTCAGCCTTATAATCGACCACTTTACCCTTTTCAAACGTGAAGGAGAAGTTCTCGATCAGCTTTCCGCCATAAACAAGCGGTTTTGTCGAAGCCAGGGTGCCATCCACCTGATATTTGTGAGGTGTGCTGAACACTTCTTCTGTCGGTATGTTAGGAAGGAACTTGTCGCCTGTTAGGCTGAGCTGACCACCGCCGATCCACTTGTGGCTCTCAGGCATTCCGACAACCAGATCGGTGCCAGGCGCCTTATAGTGGAACTTTACAAAGTTCTTGCCATTTAGAAGTTCAAGTTTATCATCCAGAAGATTCAAGTGGTTCTCCCAAGCCTTTACAGGATCTGGCTCGTGCATGCGTGTAGCTTCGAAGATCTTATCCCATAGCGCGTCGATCGCTTGAGTTTCTTCTAATTTTGGAAATACTTTTTTCGCCCAAGGAGCGTTGGCATGGGCGACAATCGTCCAGCAGGTATTTCCCTGCATCACATAATTCTTGTACTCTTCCGATGCGAGTGCAGCGGCCTTTTGAAAGAGGCCCATCTTCTTAGGTTCGATATCCATCATAAGTTCCGGATCTGCAGAAACGATCGAAATGATGGCGGCACCTTTTCTTATCATTCCAAGCAGCCCGTCAACTCTCCACTGAGGAAAATCGGAAAGCACTTCTTCAGAAGCGTTTTTAAGAAGCGCATGGGTAATGTGCTGATCGCCATATTCCACAACGACTCTCTTTGCACCTGCCTCATATGCTTTTGCAGTCACAAAACGTGCAAGTTCATAACAATTGATCGGTGCGTTGACAATGACTTCCTGATCTTTTTTGACCCCAGCACCCACACGTACTGCGAGGTCGGCATATTTCGCTAGTTTTTCTTGAAAAGACATCCTAATCCTCCTGTATAAAAATATTTTTACGGTACTTCAATGATAACGTTTTCTCCGTATTCTTTCAAGGTCGTCCACTTATTTAATTGATTTTTTTCAAGATTGGATGACCATATAAATAATAGTTTAACAATTTTAAATATTTCAACTTGCGCCCCCCCTTCGCGTAGGGTATTCTAGAACTGGAGGTGATTATTATGTGGAACAGGACTACAAAAAATTATACGGCTATCGGAGCACTTTTCGGATGTGCGTTTCCTTTGGGGGCGATCACGTTTGAACTCATCAGACTGAGTCTTCCCTTGACATTGGATTCCATAACTTCGATTCATCATGACAATCCACTGCTTTTTATGGTGGAAAGCGCGCCGATCTTCCTTGGTCTTTTTGCTTATTTCGGTGGAATCAGCAAAAGTAAGGCGAATGATCTGAACGAAGTCTTAAATCTCAAGCTGACTGATCTTGAGGACAGCACCAAGCTCGTTTCAGAGCTCGCGGACGACGCAAGCAGGCAGTATGAAGTAATGAGTACGACCGCCACAAGGCTACGGGACAATCACCACCATACAGAAATAGCACTCGACTCGCTTTGTAAGATGAGCGATACCATCGATGATCTGTCAAAGGACATCAATGGACATGTGGGTGATATCGCAAACACCGTAGAGCACCACTCCTCATTTACAAAATCAATGGTCAACAAAATAGAAGACGCATGCGGGCTTATCGCATCATCCATCCAAGTGATAGAAAAACAATTCAATACGCTGTCCCTCTTGGAACAGGAAATCAGCAAAGACCTCACACACATGGGAACGCTGGGTCAGAACGTGAATGAAATCACCACTCTTATCGCAACGATACAAACCATCGCAGACGATGTCTCCTTGCTCGCACTTAACGCATCCATCGAGGCTGCAAGGGCAGGTGATTCAGGTAGGGGGTTTGAGGTCGTCGCAAAAGAGGTCGGCAAGCTTGCAACCTTCACAAAAGCCACAGCTTATGATACGACACTTGTTGCAAATGAGCTGCTTGAGACCACCACGCAATTAGCTAGGGATTTCGATCAGATCAAAGGAAAACTGACACTCTTCACCAACTCAAAATCCGCCCTTTTAGATGTGACTAAAACTATTGATGAAACCAAGAACAATATGTTAACCTTATCAGTAGAAGCAAGTAGCAAGATCACCACTCAGCAGTCACATATCAACAACAGTCAGCTCTCCATCAAAGAACGTATGGAATACCTTGGTCAGCTGAAGGATGTTTCACATGAGCTGACTCAGTCCTTGGAACTCATTTCTAAAGACATCAAAACGCTCGGCTGACCGAATAAAGCGGTGATCGCCGATTGGAGGAACGACTATGGCTAAAATGACCTGGAAACCCGGCACGATGATCTATCCTGTACCCGCAGTGATGGTCTCCTGCGGAGACTCAGAAGACACACACAACATCATCACGATCGCTTGGACCGGAACCATCTGTACAGATCCCGCCATGGCTTACATATCGATCAGAAAATCCAGGCATTCCTATGACATCATCAAGCGCACGAAAAGCTTTGTCATCAACCTGACGACCAAAGATCTTGTCTTCGCGACAGACTACTGCGGAGTCGTATCCGGAAGGGATGTCGATAAGTTTAAGAAGATGAATCTGACAAAAGTCAAGGCGACTCATGTAAACGCCCCCATGATCGAGGAAGCTCCCATCAACATCGAATGCGAGCTGAAGGAAATCGTAGAGCTCGGTATCCACGACATGTTTATCGCCGAAGTGAAGGCGGTGCATGCCGATGAACGTTACATGGATGAGTCCGGTAAGTTCCACCTCGACCAAGCCGAGCCCATCGCCTATTCACACGGGGCCTACTACACCCTAGGAGAGAAGCTTGGCACGTTCGGCTATTCCGTAAAGAAGAAAAAAAAGAAAAAATAAGTGTAAAAAGACTCACCCGACGCCTAAGCTGTGGATGAGTCTTTTTTAGTGGTTAAGATGATGGTTTACTTTTAAAGTTCAAAAACATAACCGATCTCCCGAAGCACCTGTTCGCCGATGGTGATGTCCTTCTCTTCTTTTTTAACACCGCCCATTCTCACGTAAAACCCTCTGTGGGGATTGGCTTTTAGGGACCAGATGATCATGTTCTTCTTTCCTTGGGCCTTAAATAGCATTTCGATCCTGTTATATAGGGCGTGTCCGATACCGTTTCCCTGAAATTCGGGGAGCAGGTAGATCGCATAAAGCTCACCGTCGTACTTACCCAACCTGTCTTCACCGGCAGTGGCGAATCCAATGATTCTGCCGTCGATTTCCGCGACAAAAACGATAGAATCGTCTTCTGAAAGCCTAGTTTCATAGTTGGCGACAGTATCTTCGAAATCAGTCCATCTTTTTTGAATGAATGCGTCATCCACGATATTTTTGTACGCGGACTCCCACGTTTTAAGATTGACTTCAATGATCGCTCTCGCATCTTCTCTTTTTGCGAGTCTTATCGTAAATCTATCCATAATGGCACCCCTTTTCAAGTTTTACTTATTATAACATACTTTCAAGGATTCACCTACGGCTTCAAGGGTGTTTTCCACATCTTCCTCGCTGTGTGCCGCAGATAGGAACAACCCCTCAAATTGAGCGGGCGGAAGAAGAATACCTCTTTGAAGCATTTCTCTAAAGAATTTGCCGTACATAGAAGTATCGCAGGTCGCGACTTCCTTGTAGTTTCTTGGAACTTCAGGAGTAAAGAAGAGACAGACCATGCCATTTACCCTGACAACAGAAAGAGGATACTCCGAATTTTGGATGATATCCGAAAGCCCACGTTCCAAAATCACAGCCTTTGCTTCAATCTCGCGGTAAACTTCCGGGTGATCTTTTAAATGGGTCAGCATCTTGTATCCCATATACATGGCCAGGGGATTGCCAGAAAGCGTACCGGCCTGATAGACTCCACCAACAGGTGACACGCAGTTCATCACCTCTCGTTTGCCGCCGTAAGCTCCAACTGGGAGTCCGCCACCGATGATTTTTCCATAACAGGTCAGATCAGCCTCCACACCAAAATAGCCGTAGGCCCCTGTAAGACCGAGTCTGAATCCTGTAATGACCTCATCGAAGATGAGCAGGGCTCCATGTTGTGTGCATAGCCTTCTAAGGGCCTCTACAAACTCCTGAGTGGCCGCCACCACGCCCATGTTTCCTGCGACAGGTTCCAGTATCACACACGCGATCTGGTCACCTTCCCTATTGAAAAGCTCACTGACCTGATCGATATCGTTGTAATCGAGCACCAATGTATCCTTCACCACATCCGCTGGTACGCCGGGGCTTGTCGGCACGCCGTAAGTGAGCGTGCCAGAGCCGCTCTTGACAAGCAGCGCATCCGAATGACCGTGATAACAGCCTTCGAACTTGACGATCTTATTTCGTCCTGTGAAACCTCTGGCAAGCCTTAGGGCGCTCATGGTCGCCTCGGTGCCCGAATTGACCATTCGAATCATCTCCACAGGCTTGATAAGTCCTGTGATCAGCTCTGCCATTTCGACTTCCATCGCAGTAGGCACGCCGTAGCTTGTGCCTTTTTTCAGCACGCTTTCAAAGCCTTCCATCAAAAGTTCAGGCGCATGCCCGAGAATCATGGGCCCCCACGACTGGATATAGTCTATGTATCGGTTTCCATCCACATCAAAAAGATAAGCGCCTTCCCCTCTTTCTGCGAAGATAGGATCCGCACCGACGGACTTAAATGCTCTTACAGGACTGTTCACGCCCCCCGGTATGACATTTTTGGCACGCTCGAATAAACTTTTAGAACTCATGATGATAAGCCTCCATATTTTTTGCCAGATATTTTGAGAAGTAAGTGATGATCAGGTCGGCGCCAGCCCTCTTAAACGCGATCATTTGCTCGTAAATCGCCCTCTCATCGACGATTCCCGTAGTCACGCCGTGATAGAGCATGGCATATTCACCGCTGACATGGTAGCACACCAGCGGAAGATCAGAAACCTCTTTCATCGAACTTAAAATGTCCAGATACATGCTTGCCGGTTTGACCATCAGCATGTCGGCACCCTCTAATGTATCGAGTTCGATCTCCCTGAGAGCGTCCCTTTTATTGTGGTAGTCCATCTGATATGCTTTACGGTCACCGAAGCTAGGCGCCGAATGCGCTGCCTCCCTGAAGGGTCCATATAGGTTCGACGCATATTTGATGGCATAGGACAAGATGTTCACCTCTTGATAACCCGACCTGTCGAGCGAGGCTCTGATCGCCCCTACCCGGCCGTCCATCATATCAGAAGGCGCCACGATGTCGGCACCCGCGACGGCATGTGAAACAGCGATGCGGCTTAAGTATTCGAGGGTCTCATCGTTTAGCACGCTTCCGTCCTCGTTTAAGATGCCGCAGTGTCCATGATCGGTATACTGGCACATGCAGACATCGGTGATCACGATCATCTCAGGGCACGCCTCTTTGATTCCCCTAATCGCTCTTTGTACTATACCTTCGTCATCATAGGCGCTTGTCGCAACAGAGTCCTTGCTTGATGGAACCCCAAACAGCAGGACAGCCCTGATGCCAAGATCGAATAGCTCGACCGCTTCTTTTTTTAGCTCATCCACAGAATAATGAAAGACTTCCGGCAGTGATCCGATCTCTTCTTTTACACCTACTCCTTCTACAGCAAAAATAGGTGCCACAAGATCATGGATGTTAAGCCGCGTTTCTCTGACAAGCTTTCTTATATTTTCGTTTTTTCTATTTCTTCTAGGTCTAATGATCATTTTTCCACCTCAAACAGTTGACTCAACCTATCCACCATTCCATCAATCGTGTAGGTCCCTGGCATATCAAACGCTTTAAAACCGAATCCCTTCAAGGTGTCACCGGTGACGGGTCCTATTGCTACCACTTTCTTTGATGACAGATAATCAAGGGCCTTGTCGCCGAGTTGATTGAAAAAATGTTTCACCGTCGATGCGCTGGTGAAGGTGATCGCATCGCAAATCGAGAGCGCCTCGATCTGATCCTCGTTCAATTCCTCAGCTACTGACTCATAAATCAGTATCTCTTCCACTTCACAAAGAGAGCCAAGACCTGTTATCAGTTCCTTTCTTGCGTTCATCGCCCTTGCCACAAGCAGCTTGTCCGCGCTTTTCAGTTGAGGCTTTAAAAGATCCACCAAGGCCTCTGTCACATATACGCTAGGGACAAGGTCGGCGATCACACCGTGGTGTTCAAGCGCTCCGGCAGTCTGTGACCCTATGGCGATAATCTTCATATCGCCTAGTGCCCGGGTATCCTTCCCCACTCTTTTAAGGCCTTCGAAAAAGTATTTCACCCCATTTTGGCTGGTAAATACAAGATGGGTGTATTCCTTGAGTGAGTTCAGCTTCACCTCTAAAGCCTCTTCATTCCTCGGAACGATCTTGATCGTAGGTACTTCAACGGCGCTAGCACCCAACGCTTTCAACTTGAAGACCAGATCGCTTGCCTGGTCTCTTGCCCTCGTGACCGCAACGGTTCTTCCAAATAGCGGCTTTGAAGTGAACCAGTCAAGGGTATCATGCGCATTTATCACTTCACCGACTGCGATCAGGCAAGGAGAGCTAAGCCCCGCAGACCTGTTCTTTTGTGTGATATCCTCAAGGGTACCGATCAGTTTTTTCTGCTTATTGTGGCTTGCCCACTGCACGAGGGCCACTGGAGTAGATGGGTCTTTGCCACCGCCCATAAGATGACCGGTGATTCGCTCGAGATTGGACAGCCCCATCAGAAACACGAGGGTTCCCTCATATTTTGCGATGGCTGCCCAGTCGTGATCAAGCTCGTCCTCTTTCAAATGACCGGTGATCACATGAAAACTCGAGGCGTAGCTCCTATGGGTGATGGGTATACCCGCATAGGCGAGGCCTCCTATAGCCGAAGTGATGCCGGGCACCACTTCAAAGTCGATCTTGTTCTCTCTTAATTTGACCCCTTCCTCACCGCCCCTGCCGAACACATAGGGATCGCCACCTTTTAGTCTGACGATATGCTTGTGAGATCCTGCAAGGTCGACAAGCAGCTGATTGATCTCATCCTGCGTCAGCGCGTGATTGGCAGCCTCTTTACCCACATAGATCTTTACGGCCGAATCACTCACAAGAGCAAGCAGTTCCGGATTAGCCAGCCTATCGTAGACGACAGCATCACACATTTCAAGCAGACGCTTTCCTTTTACAGTAATCAGTTCCGGATCTCCGCAACCCGCTCCTACCAAATATACTTTAGGATTCATTCGTTTGCATCCTTTCTTTAAGCGCATCGGCAAGTGCTTTGCCTAAGGCCTGCGCATCGCTTGGATCACCGCTCACCGTCTGTCTGACCATCACCGATCCGTCCTCGTTTCCAAATAGTCCTTCAAGGGTCAAAAGACCTTCGTCCAATGTCGCATAGGCGCCGATCGGCATATGGCATGATCCGTCGATATGCCTTAAAAAAGCTCTCTCGGCTGTAGCCTGCAGATGGGACTCTTCATGGACAAGCGAGCCTAGCAGTTTTTCCGCCTCGGTGTCCGACTCCCTTATCTGAATTCCAAGAATCCCCTGTGCCGGCGCGGGTAGCATCCACTTTGGATCGAGTACGAGATAATGCTCCCTCTCTATCCCGAGCCTGTCAAGTCCCGCTTTTGCGAGCACTATGGCGTCATACATGCCTTCATCCAGCTTTCTAAGTCTGGTATCGACATTCCCCCTGATTCCCTCGATATTCAGGTCAGGTCTGAGCGCCTTGAGCTGATACGCCCTTCTCTTGCTGCCAGTGCCTACGACAGCACCTTCTTTTAAGTCTTCAAGCGAGGTGACCTTCGTGGTTGCTATCAGTATATCTCTCGCATCCGCCCGAACAGGCGATTTTACGAATTTTAGCCCCTCTGTATCCACTCCAGGCATATCCTTTAAGGAATGGACGGCGATATCCACACACCCATTTAGGAGGTCCTCTTCGATCTCCTTCACAAAAAGACCTCGGTCACCTATCTTGTCGAGGGCTACGTTTTGAATGCGGTCCCCGGTCGTCTTGATTATCTTTATTGAGATCTTAAGCCCTTCATGATGGCTTTCCAGCTGACTTTTAACCCAGTTGGTTTGAGTAAGCGCCAGTTTGCTGCCCCTTGTTCCTATGATCAGTTCTCTAGACATTGGCTCTCCTTCATTTTTTTATACGTCTTATAGTCGATCGCAAGCAGGCGATCGAGCTGTCTTTTCTTCTCAGCCTCTTCAAGTGACAGGTATTTCTTTCTTTCCCCGGCAAGATAGGCGAGGTAGCATCCGTAATCCTCTTCAAAAAAGTTTTCCAGCTCGTTCTTTATGCGCTTGCCGACTCCGGGATAACCGCCGTTTGTCGAGACAGCCACCGTCAGCTCGCCGCGCCTCACACTAGCCATGTTGTGAAAACAGCTGTCCTCAGGTGAATCCGCTACATTGACGAGCGCCTTATTTTTAAAATGATCCACGATCCTATGATTGAAGTCCCTGTCATCTGTGCACACCACCACCATGAAATAGGCCGTATCGTCTGAAAACACATCTTCAACGGTTGGGATTCCACTGGTCTCTAAGCTTGCTTGCAAGTCGTACAGATAGACCTGGGCCCCTTCCGTTAGGAAGAGCTCGGCTTTTCGCCTGCCGACTGCACCATATCCGACAATCAAGACAGGCTTTCCTTTCACATCGATCATTATGGGTATCATATCAAGCCTCCCAGTCGCTCGAAAACAGTTTTGACAGAAGAACGACCATCTGCTCCCTTGTGGTTTCATCCTCGATCGCCTTCAGGTTCAGGATCGGATTTCGTACCACTCTTTTTAGGGCGGATTTCATCGTCTTTTCAATGACCACCATCTCATGCCTGCTGATCGTCAGCTTGGTGTTGAGGTACTCCATGGAGTCTGAATGGATGTCGTTTATCATCGTGCCTAAGTCCTTGAGCGTTTCGTGCACCTTCGTTTTTTCAAGCCACTTGAAAAGCAGGGCTACTTTCTCGCCTACAAGGGTATGGGCTTTTAGGATCAGTTCTTCTCTTTTCTTCTCGTTCTTCTTGGCTTCTGATTGTATGGTATCGATGTTGGTCAGCTCTATACCCTCAAGCTCCTTCACACGAATGTCCACATCTCTTGGTAGAGAAAGGTCTAAAATATGAAGCTTTGAAGGAATATCGGCGAAATCCTCCTTTATGAAGATGGTATGCGGTGCGGCTGTGGCGCTGATCAGACAGTCCATTCCCTTGACCGCTTCCACTTTTTCGTCGTAATCTACCCAGCATATCTGAGGATACTTAGACAGATACTCCTCGTTTTTAAGCTGGTTACGGCTGGTTGCAAAGACATGTGCTCCAAGTGCCACAGCGTTCTCCAGCGCAAGACGTCCCATTTCACCAAGTCCGACGACCAATACTTTTTTACCTTTAAGACCCACCTTCTCATCCACAAGCTTCACTCCGATATAGCTGAGCGACAGGGGGATCTCAGAGATTTTGAGGGCGGTTTTGATTTCTTTAGCGCTTGAGATCGCATCTCTGAAAAGAACGTTTAAGATCCTTTTCGTCGCACCGTGTTCCCTTGCCATGTCATAGGCGTTTTTCATCTGACCGATGATCTGGTCCTCCCCGAGTACAATAGAATCAAGTCCCACAGCTACCTGTACCATATGTTCGATGGCGTCTGAACCGGTTTTTTGATAAAGATAGCCCGTTTCCTCGGTATGAAGGAGCGACTGATAATAGTCTTTTACAAGCTCGATACCCTCTATCAGATGCTCCTTTGACATGGCGATATAACATTCGCTGCGTCCGCATGTATTTAAAACAACCACCTCATGAATTCCTTCATCAAGGAGGGTTGTCATCATTTCTATTTTACCTGAGTCCGTCAATACGGCTCTTTCCCTGATTTCAGCAGGTGCTGTCTGATGATTTAATCCAATGACCGCTATGTTCATCGTTTCCTCCAACTTGTAAAAATTCAGCTTTATTCTTAAAGGAATGTTTTCCCATGACACGTTTGATAAGCATCAGCCAAGGCAGTTCCAGTTTCGCCTCCTCAATGAGGTGCGTATGGTCGAATACATGCTCTGGTGACCCTTCACATGTCACACTCCCTCTGCTGAGCAGATACAGATGATTGCACACCTCATGGATAAGGTCCATGTCGTGTGAGGAGATTAAAATCTTCTTGCCCTCCTCTGAGAGCTTTTTGATAAGACGGATCATTTCCTGTCTACCATGGGGATCGAGACCCGCTGTGGGTTCATCCATCAATATCATATCATGTCCCATGGCTAAAATGCCTGCTATGGCAACACGTTTTTTTTCACCGAAACTCAAATACTGGACAAAACGTTCTTCAAAGCCGACTAGGTCCACCTCCTTCAGTGCGGATTTCACCCTGCTCTCGATGATGCCATCCTGTAGATGAAGATTATGACATCCGTAGGCGACGTCCTCGAAAACGGTGTTCAAGAGGACCTGATCATCCGGGTTTTGAAAGACCATTCCTACTTTTTTATGGTGTTCGTTCAAGGCTTTCCTCTTATAGGTGATTTTTTCTCCAGCCAAGGTGATTTGACCGTTTTGTGGCCTAAGCACCCCGAGCATCAGTTTCATGACTGTCGATTTCCCGGCCCCGTTAGCTCCAATTATACCGATAATCGAGCCTTTATCGGTATCAATAGTTACGTCATTTATGGCTTTTACCCCAGTTTGATAGGTAAAGCTCACATTTTTGAGTTTTATCATTTCTTAATGGTCCTCACCTAGTCTAAGTACGATGCTCGTGTGCATCTTATCCGTCTTGTCAAACACTCTGACAAACAGGGCGCCGACCATGATTCCAAGGGACCTGATCGAAGTCCTTTTGCTGCAGTAGCCAAGCCTCATCTTCTGCGACTGGTAGATCACACCCGCCTCGGCGATGAAAATGAAGATGAAGCGGTAGCTGATCTCGAGGATTTCAAGAAAAACACCGGGAACCTTCAGCTTTTTAAACAGATCCATCGTATGCTTCATCGGCGTGATGTTGATGTAGGTGTAAAGTGCGGTAAAGCAGGCCATGCTTCTAAACACCAGCTTAAGCCCCAAGGACAGTCCACTCGAGTAGATGCCGATGTAACCCTTGCCAAAGGCAGCGCTGAGGAGCATGGCTTCCTCCGATAGCCCATAGCCGACTGCGACCCCTAAGCTGCCGACACTTAAAAAGGCAAGCACACCTGACCACGACTTAAGCACCCGTTTCAGCTTGAAGTGTCTGCTTCTTGAAAGGATACCTAAGGAAAGGAGGATGAGAGCGCCAAGGACGGGCAGACCCGGCCAAATAAAACTGAGGGTGAAGCATAAGAAACAGTAAAAAGCCTTGGCACCTGTATTCACATCGCGCCAAGGGTGATTATTCGCATAAAAATCCGTACTAAGCACGTCGACCTCTTTTACCGTAGAAGTGAAGGCACACCGCCATCACAACAGAACCTGCTATTCCCTGAAAGATAAAGAAGAACAGTTCGCCCGATTCGCTAGGTTCAAAGAAGGAAGTGAACCATGGGACATAATGACTGTCGATCGATAGGATTGTTTCTGTCGCCAGATCGTCTGTTCCTACAAAGTCCGCGTTCAAAGCGATGTAGGTCGTGATGGCGACAAGCGACAACATCAAAAGCAGCGTTATCATCACATTACGTTTCATTTAAACCACCTCCGCTACGTTTTGCCTGTGCGATATAGTTGAAGATCACAATCGTCAGCATCCCTTCGACAATCGCGATTGGAACTTGTGATACAGCGAATACGCCTAAAAACTTGGTGAAGGACCCCATGATCCCTAAGGACTGGTCGGGGTAGGCGAGCGCCAGCTGCAGGGAGGTTACGACATAGGTCGCCCAGTTGCCGAGGGTCGCAGCCATGAATACCCGCACGCTTTCAGGACACCTTATTTTTTTTAGGCCCTTGTAGATCCAGTAACTGACCAGCGGACCAGCAAAGGCCATGGAGAAGCTATTCGCTCCAAGGGTCGTGATTCCGCCATGCGCAAGAAGAAGAGTCTGAAAAATCAGTACTGCGATCCCTACGATCACCATGACGCCGGGCCCGAATAAAATCGCTCCAAGTCCCACACCCGTAGGATGCGAGCTCGATCCCATCACAGAAGGCATCTTCAGTGAGGACAGGGTAAAGGCGAAGGCTGCGATGACACCTATCAGAAGTTTGTTCTTGCTGTCTTCCTTAAGCACCTTGTCGACCTTCTTCAGTCCGTAAAAAAAGATAGGAAGCATGACGATAGACCAAAATGCCGCCCACTTGATCGGTAGGAAACCTTCTGTGATGTGCATCGCACTGACCGAGGTCAGCACCGATAGGAACATGAGGCTCAGTGTTACCTTTATCTTTTGTCTCATTTGACTTCCTCCAATACGTTTAAAATCTCTTCATCCGTGCTGTAGCAGTTGGGATAGTCAATAACAGGTCTTCTAACGACAATACAGGGAATTCCAAGCGACCTTGCCGCGCGGATCTTTTCACCTGTCAAAGAGGTCGTGCCGCTTTCTTTCATCACAAGCGCATCGATGTCAAAATCTACCAGCGTGGTCCTGTTCTGATCAAAGCTGAAAGGACCTTTTTGCGCGAGGATGCGGTCCATCCCCACATGCAGGCTTTCTAGCTCTCTGAGCACCTCCGATGTGGGCAGCACCCTGTAGATGACTGTGCAGGCCGTAGCTTCCCACAGCGCAGCATGTTTGCTTCCTGTTACGAGAATCCGCTTTGCCAAGGTAGGTGCGAGGCTTGCCGCATCTTCCATGCTGTCTACGACATATTGATTTCCCTCTTCGGTGAGTCCGGTCTGCTTCCTTTCGTACCTTATGTAAAGGATATCCATAGTACAGCAGGCCTCTATCAATTGTCTGCTTATCTCTCCCGCGTGGGGGTGTGATGCGTCTAGCACCACGTCCACGCCGTGATCCAAAATGAACCGCTTGATCTTCTCGGGGGTAAAGGGATGGACAACCGCATCGATACCGCAGTTCTCAGCCATTTTTCTACCCGTTTCGGTCGTGACGGTCATGATGTAGGCATCCCCATTTTGGGCGATGCCGCCTGCAAGCCGGTTGGCATCGGACGTGCCTCCGACAATCAGAATCATAGATGATAGCCCCTTGGGGTGATGGTCTTGCCACCGACATGTATCGTCGCGGGATTGCCGACAATGACCATGGAGGTCATATCCACCACCTCGTAATCGACTGTGTCTAGTGTCGTTCTGATCACCTCTTGACCCTCTCTATAGGCGTCCTTGACGATCACCACGGCAAGATCGGTACCCGAATGCTCCCTGATGATGTCAAAGGCATCCTTTAAGTGGTTAGGCCTGCCCTTTGACCGTGGATTATAAAAGCACATGACAAACTCTCCGAGCGTGGCATATCTTATTCTTTTTCTGATCAGCTCGAGCGGAGTCAGAAGGTCGCTCAGTGAAATATGGCAGTAGTCGTGCATCAGCGGTGCGCCGGCAAGAGCCGCTGCCGCAGAACTTGCTGTGACACCTGGGATGATGTTCACCTCGATATCCGTATCCACACATAGCTCAAGGACAAGGCCTGCCATGCCATAGACTCCGGCATCGCCGCTTGAGATCACCGCCACAGATTTTCCAGTCGCAGCAAGCTCAACAGCCATTCTACATCTTTCCACTTCTTTTTTCATTCCGTTTTGAACAATTTGCTTTTGTCCGATGATGTTTGCGATAAGATCGATATAGGTTTTGTAACCGACGATGACATCGCACTTTTCGATAGCGGTCAGCGCCTCAGCGGTGATCGCCTCTAGTTTACCCGGACCAATTCCAACAACATGAATCATTTTATTCCTCCAATGGCGAGTGTGACGCCTTCAAACGCGTATCTAGTGGTGAGCAGCCTTCCCCTAGATCCCAGGACCGCACAGGGCTCTGCGACTGCCCTTATGCCGATTGTACTTTCAACAAAGTCGGATCCTTCAAACTCCGTTTCCATCGCCTTGATCAAGTCCCTATCGATGACATCGATAATAAGCTTTTCGTTTTTCGCATAGTTTATAAGTCCAGGCTCGACCGCTTTGATGTCGATTGTGGCGATGTTTCTTATTTGTCTTAGATGCAGCTTGTTTTCACTTAAAAAACTATCTACCGCTAGCCTGATCTGATCCTCGGACTTGTCTTTTTTACAGCCGAAGCCAAGTGTGAGACTAGGCGTTTCGATCCAGATCAGATGGGAGAGTTCCTCCGGTGGAGCTGAGGAGTGCCACCAGATTCCCGTGCTGTTCTTTTTCGCCTCACCGATGGACCTGATCAGAAATCCAGGTCCGTCGGTGGTGAGACTGTCTTGAGTGAAGATCATAACCTGCTTTCCAGATACAAGCTCGCTGTTGACCCTTACGATCTCATCCCTGTAATATTTAGGGTTTATTCCTTCCTTAAGCATAAGCATGTCAAGGGAGGCAAGTCCTTTTCGGTCGGTAGCCGTAGTGACGACAGGCACCGCGCCTAGGTCAGCCGCTACCCTTTCACACAACTTATTTGCCCCACCCACGTGCCCTGATAGCACGCTGATGCAGAAGGTTCCCTGCTCATCTACAGCAAGCACGGCGGGATCTGTGAATTTCGACTCCATAAGACCTGCGATGCTTCTTACTACGATTCCTAGGGAGCAGAAGAAGATCATATGGTCAAAGTTGAGCCAGGCTTCTTTCACAAGCGTCTTAAAGTCCGGTTCGATTCGATCGACTCCTTCAAGGGCTTTTGTCGATACGACCGTGCAGTCCGTAGAGCGTTTCAGCACTTCTGCCAGCCTGACTCCGCCTGCAGTAAGAACGATGCAGACCGTCCTATTTTCTGTACTCATGTTTAAAGTCCTTGTCGTATAGTTTTGAAAAGTTATAGGCGCTGCCTAAAAACTGTCCTACCATGATTAGGGCGGTTTTGGTGATTCCCGCCTCCTCCACTAGCTCATGAAGCGTTGTCAGCGTTCCTTTTACGATCTGCTCCTCAGGCCAGGTCGCCTTGTAGACGACAGCCGCAGGAGTGTCCGCCGGGTAACCGCCAGCCATAAGCGACTTTGTGACATCCTCGACCCTGTTGGCTGACAAGAAAATCACCATCGACGTCTGATGCCTTGCAAAGGACTCGATGCTTTCCTTATCGGGCACAGGAGTACGTCCCGCGATTCTTGTGATGATCAGACTTTGTGAAATCTCAGGCACCGTGTACTCGGCCCTTATCGCAGAAGCCGCCCCTAAAAAGCTGGATACGCCAGGTACCAGCTCGAAGGTATGACCTAGTTCGATCAGACACTCCATCTGTTCCCTGAGTGATCCGAAAAGAGAGAAGTCTCCCGTATGCAGCCTCACGACACGCTTGCCCTCACTGCTGTATTTTGTAAGGGTCTCGATGATTTCCTCCATGGTCATGGTGGCACTGTCAAAGATTGCGCAGCCCGCCTTGCAGTAATCAAGCAGTTTGGGATTTACAAGCGAACCCGCATAGACCACACAGTCCGCCTCTTTTAAATGGTTATGCCCTCTAAGGGTGATAAGGTCTACAGCTCCCGGTCCTGCTCCAACAAATACGATACTCATGATGTCCACCTCTTATTGATCACAATCGTAGAAAAGTACGATATACGTTCGTCTGTAATAGTGCTTAAATCCTCATAGACCACTTCTTCTTCCTGAGTGGCATGGCTTACAAGTCTTGTGAAAGGTGCGACTCCTTCTTCTATAAGCATCGCGATGATTTCTTTAAATTGCAGGCTTAGCTTCATCAGCACCAGTGAATCCTCGGTCCTTACCCGGCGTCTGATCTCTTCAAGCGGTATGTTGCATGAAACGACGCACATGCTCATGTCGTCAACGACAAGCGGTGTGTTCGTTGAAGATGCCACTCCCTGATAACTTGTGATTCCAGGAACCGTCTCGATTTCGATCCTTCCCATTAACCGCTCAAGCAGGTAGATGTAGGTGGCATAGGTCATGGTATCGCCAAGCGTCAGAAAGGCGACCCTTAATCCTTCCTTGACCCAAGTCTCGATTTCTGAGGAGATGCTGTCCCATGCTTTTTCCTTGACTTCGAGGTCCACCACCATCGGAAAGGTTCTTTCCTCTATTCGAATTCCTTCTTTTATGTAGGGTTTTGCTATGCGAAGCGCTAGGGATTCAAGCCCCTTTTTCGCGGTTGGGACCAGGATCACATCCACCGTCTTCAATATGTTTACAGCCTTTATCGTCAGGAGCTCGGGATTTCCCGGTCCTACTCCGATACCATAGAATTTACTCATGTGACTCTCCTTTTAATGTGAAACAGATCATAAATGTCGGGTTGTTAGGCTTAAGGTAAGTGAAGGGACCAAGTCCCTCAGACTTCGATACATGTATCTGACTCACCTCACAGCTTATCTTCAGCTCCTTTAGGTAGAGGAGAGTTTCTGCGAACTGCTCAAGGGTGATGAAGGTCATCACCACCTGGCTGTTGAGCCTTGCGATATCCTGCATCCACTTGATGATGGCCTTTACATTGCCTCCAGTGCCTCCGACAAAGAACCTGTCGAAATCTCCTTCGACGCTCAGATGAGGCGCCTTTCCCTCTAGGATGTCAAGGCTCACGCCAAAATGTCTGCAGTTCTCGTTTATGAGCGCCACAGCCTCTGGGTTTCTTTCGATCGCCGTCACTTGCAAGTGACTATAGACAAGTTTGGCCTCTATGCCTATCGATCCTGTTCCGGCACCGATATCAAGCATCCTGTGGCCGTCTGCCAGGTCAAGCTTTGACAGTGCGACCGCCCGTACCTCTTCCTTTGTCATCGGCACTTTTCCTCTGATAAACCGGCTATCTCTCATAATGAATCACCACAACATGCATGCCTTCCTTTTTGAACTCACAAAATTCTTCCGGTTTCCCCATCACGACAGACTCGCTTTCATAGCCTAAGTCCGTGCCGATATACACCGTCACCGGTTCTCCTAAGAACGCTTTTGCGATGATGCCGGGGTGGTTTACCTTGTCTGTCACCATGGCAATTTTCTGATGGATTTTTAGCGACTCGAAATCCAATCTTCTTCCATGGGTGCTCGTAAAGAAGACCTCGTTCATGTCCACCGGTATTTTTGTAAAGATATACTGAAGCGAACTGATTCCGCTGATGATCTCCACCTTTTCATAGCGCTCTCTGATCCCTTTGCCTATTCCAAACAGCAAGGGGTCACCGCTTGCGAGGATGACGATTCTTTCATTTTTGTTGGCTTCGACGCATGCGATGATCTCACTGGTCCTGCCGTTTATCTCGACTGTTTTCGCAGTGTGCCCGCAAAACATTCTCAGCTGCCTCTTAGACCCTATCAGAAGGGTCGCGGATTCTACGGCTCTTTGTCCTGCAAGTGTGATCATCGAATCACCCGCAGGTCCTACTCCTACAACTGTCAACTTCATCGTAGTTCTCCTTCAAAGGTCTTAGCCAGAAAGGTCTTCTTGTCGCTGAACATGATCACTTCCACATCCATCTCGCCGTAGGTTCTTTCAAGCATTCTATCTTTCGCCCGGTCTGCAAGCCTTTTGAAAACCGCCTCATATCTATATTCCCTGATATGCGTCACCGCTTCTTCTGTCGTGTTTGACGCTTCCACCTTCAAAAGCAGCTCAAAGGGAGCCTTCATCATCGCAAGGTTCGCGGTGATTATCTCACGCTTTGCGTCACTCACCCTCGAATGGGTGTGGAAGATGCCTCCAGTCACTTTGACAAGCTTTCCTATATTTCCGATCAGCACCACTTTTCTTATCCCTAATAGCCTTGCCTCATCGAGCATATGACCGATAAAATTGCTGGTCCTTATGATCTCGTGTTCGCCGTAGCCGAGCGTCCTCGCATAGTCGAAGCCGTAGTTTCCGAATACGAATACAAGTTCCCTTTTTCCTAAGGCGACACACTGCCTCAGTTCCACAGCGAGCGCCGACTTGAAGGCCTCCTCGCTCATGGGAACGACGATGCCTGTTGTTCCTATAATAGAGATACCGCCTAGGATGCCCAGTTTTGGATTGAATGTCTTTTTAGATGCTTCCAGTCCGCCAGGCACAGACAGGCATACCTCAAGTCCACCGCAGTCGCCTAAGAACTCCAAAAGGTGCTCCATCAGCATCTTTCTTGGTGTAGGATTGATCGCCGGCATGCCTACCTCAACGCTAAGTCCAGGTTTTGTAACCACGCCCACACCTTCACCACAGAGTAGCTCTATCCTACCTGTAGAAGTCAATCTCACCGTGGCCTCTATCGCCAGTCCGTGGGTGACATCGATATCGTCTCCGCCATCTTTAATGGCGATTCCCTTGATGGTCTGCTGGTCCACAGCTACCGTTTGGACATCGATGCTTAACGTGCTGCCGGCAGGTAATCTCACCTCAACCGACGCTTCAACCACACCGTATACAAGCCTTCTTGCCGCCGCAACTGCGGCAGCTGTCGCTGTCGTGCCCGTCGTATAACCCATTCTCAACGCCTTTCCGTCCACATTTACCGTTCCAAGCATCTTAATCTCTTCTCAGGTGATAAAGCATCGCGTTGACAATCGCCGCTGCGACATTCGAACCACCTTTTCTTCCAAGTGCTGTGATATGGGGTAGATTTGACGCGTGCAGCTCATCCTTCGATTCCGCGGCACCTACAAAACCGACAGGAACTCCTACGACACCCACCAGTTCATCACTGCGCTCGTCATAGTGTTCCATGATTCTAAATAGTGCTGTAGGTGCGTTTCCGATGACAAAGAGTTTTTGACCAGGCAAGTCGAAAGCCAGATCTACTGCCGCCATGGATCTTGTCATATTGCCTTTCTCAGCAAGCTTGAAAGTCCTTTCATCGGCTATGAGACACTTGATGTCGCAGCCTAAGGCATGAAGCGTCCTCTTGTTGATACCGGATAGGACCATTGTCGTATCCGTATAGATGGTAAGACCGCCCTTAAGTCCTTCTAAGATCCTATCAATCACCCCGTCGCTGATTCTGATATTCTTGAAGTAGTCGAAATCCGCTGCGGTATGGATGGCACGCTTCACGATCTGTTCGTGGACCTCACTTTCAAAAGAAACTTTGCCGAACATGTCTGTGAGTTCCTGCGATATTATCTCAAAGCTTCCGTTTTCAATGCCCATGGGGCTCTTTATGTAAGTCATCTCCCTATCCTTTCAACGTGTTTTTGCGTTTTTTCCACTATAAAAACAACATAAAAAAACCAGTCCGAAGTGGACTGGTTGTAATCACAAAAATGTGCTTAAACAGCCAACCTCCCTCCGAAGTCGCATGAATCTTTACATTAGGCAGGTCTCCTGGCTCAGGTATCATTCTACTAGCCTGCCTTCCCGGTGTTAACCAGTGGCACGTTTCGGCGTTCGTCTTCCTTTACAGTAGCGGGGGCTGCTGAGGCTTTTACCTCATTCCCTTTTCACATCATCTCTGATGACCTAATGTTCGTATTTAATTTTCCTTTTAATCAATTCCAATGATAAGTGAGATGCTCCTTAAATGCAAGACCTATTCCATTTTTTGATAGGATTCCATGAAAATCCATCATGACCTTGTCATGCCTGTTCTCCATTCACCCTTTGACTTTGTCTTTTTTTTATTTTGGTAACCTGGGTTACGGATAACTTTAACCGTAAGGGGTACAATTGATACGATATTAACAAATCGTCGACCTTTCGACATGAGGAGGCTATCCATGGCATACCAGCTGTCACACGAAATGTTTGATCGCTATCTTGCTGCGCTGAGTGCGACACATCGCGTGTTCGCGCCTGTAGTGAAGGCGAACAAGAACAAACTGGCCGATCTTGACCTGATTACCTATGATGAGGTCAGCGGAGCTGATCAGATCATTTGGAGCGAGAAAAGCTATTTTTCACCAAAAGAGATTTTTTATCCTATTCGAGAGACACTATTCAGATTTGTAGGAAAAGAGGCATTCGTACCAGAAGTCGATCAAAAGCCCATGCTCATTCTTCTTAGGCCTTGCGACCTGAACGGAATAGACCGTTTGGACCAGATTTTCTTCAACAACGGAGTCAGCAAGGATTTTTACTATGAAAGAAGACGCAAACTGGTAAAATTCGCTGTGATCGAATGTACAGAAGGCTTTGATAGCTGTTTCTGCGTGAGTATGGGAACAAACAAGGTAGATTCCTATGACATGGCGCTTAAGTACAGCGGTGATTCCATCACCCTAGACATAAAAGATGAGACACTTGTTCCTGATGGATACTCCTTTGGAGCGAATGAGGATTTTGAACTCGATTTTGTCAAAAGCAATAAGACAAAAGTCGAACTACCCGATTTTGAAGGTGTCGATCTGAACCAAGTGTTCGGTCACGAGATGTGGAAGGAATATACCTCAAGATGCATCGCATGCGGCAGATGCAACACGTCGTGCATCACTTGTAGCTGCTTTACCATGCAGGATGTCTTTACCGATGACGAAAAGATGCTTTCAGAACGAAGAAGACGCTGGGCCGGTTGTCACATCAAAGGTTTCAGCGACATGGCGGGCGGTCATTCCTTCAGGGACAAAAACGGCGAACGCATGAGGTTCAAGCTGATGCACAAGGTCTACGATTTCAACAAGCGATTCGATAAGCATATGTGCGTCGGATGCGGCAGATGCGACGATGTCTGTCCCGAGTACATCTCGTTTTCAAAGTCGATCAACAAGGTCGCAAAAATCATCCAGGAGGTCAAGCATGAAAAATGAGTATCTGGCATTTCCATTTGAGATTCTTTCGATCGTCAAGGAAACCGAGATCGACTGGACCTATACCGTTAAATACGACGGTCCGCTTGTAGGCGGTCAGTTTATGCAGCTTTCGATCCCCGGTGTGGGTGAAGCTCCTATCTCGATCAGTGATTTCAGGGACGGAAGCCTTGATATGACCATCAGAAAGGTCGGCAGACTCACCGATGCCATCTTCAACCTTGAGGCAGGCGATTCGCTCTTTATGCGAGGCCCCTACGGCAACGGTTTCGAGTTGTCCAAGTACGTTGATAAACATGTGGTGATCATCGCTGGAGGAACCGGACTCGCACCTGTGAAGAACGTGATTGAAAAACTCACTAGCGGCGAGATAAAAACAAATTCCACACGGGCGCTTATAGGATTCAAATCACCTGATGATGTGCTGTTTGAAGACGCTTTGAAAAGATGGAGCCAAGACCATGAGGTAACTGTCACCGTCGACAAGCAGCCAGACAAGCCTTGGAACGGCAAGGTCGGACTTGTAACAGAGCATATCCCCACACTCGAGGGCTATGATATAGAAAAAACAGAAGCCATCGTCGTCGGACCGCCGATGATGATGAAATTCACAACACTCGCACTCCTTAAGGCGGGTTACCTGCCACAGAACATCACCGTCTCCTTTGAAAGGAACATGAGCTGCGGCATCGGTAAATGCGGCCACTGTAAGATTGATGAAACCTATGTTTGCCTTGAAGGTCCGGTCTTCAACTATACGACCGCCGTCAAGCTTTTGGATTAGGAGGCTCACATGAGTGTAGATAGAAAAAAAATAACCAAGAACGCCTACCGTATCACAAAAGTAAGGGGCAAGACCGCGCTTAGGATCAGGGTTCCTGGTGGACACCTAGATGCCAAGCATTTCACCCTGATACAGGAAATCGCACAAACCTACGGCAACGGAACCGTTCACCTGACAGCACGTCAAGGCTTCGAAGTTCCAGGTATCGACTTTGAACATATGGAAGCCATCAACAAAAAGATCCTGCCTCTACTTGAATCCTTAGATCTTGCGATCGAGGTCGATTCAGGCGGCTACCCAGCAGCTGGAACAAGAAACATCTCGGCGTGCGTAGGCGACAGGGTCTGCCCCTTTGCAAATGACGATACGACAGATATGGCAAAAGAAATCGAAAAAAGGATCTACCCCAACAACCTGCACTTCAAGGTGGCTGTCACGGGTTGCCCGAACGACTGCATCAAGGCCCATATGCAGGACTTCGGCATCATCTGCATCACAGAGCCCCAATACGACGTTTCAAGATGCGTAAGCTGTGAGGCGTGTGTGACAAACTGTAAAAAGAAAGTCACAGGCGCGCTTGTTATGAACGAGTTCAATGTGGAAAGGGATCACGAAAAATGCATCGGCTGCGGTGAATGCATTCTCAAATGCCCTACAGGAGCATGGACTAGAGGTGATCAGAAGCTATTTAGAATGGTGATCATGGGCCGCACCGGTAAACGAAATCCGCGTATCGCAATGCCCTTTATCAAATGGGGCGACCGCGAGACCATGATAAGAGTGATTGAGAACACCTATGCCTTTGTAGAGCGCTATATCGATAAAAGCCTTCCAAAAGAACATATCGGCTATATCGTCGATAGGGTCGGCTACCATACCTTTAAGCGCGAAGTCCTAGAAGGCATCGAAATCAACCCGGAGGCACAAGTCGCTGAGTCCATCCAGTGGAACGGATACTGGTATAAGGACGGATTGAACTTTTAAGGAGGAGCCCATGAAAGAAACATTCGTACTCGAAGATCTACTGAACATGATGATCGAACTGGAGACCTTTGGTAATGAAAATTATCAAAGACTTGCTCTGAACACAACTAACAGTTCCCTTAAGGAATATTTCACTACGCTTGCCGAAATGGAACTCAAACACAAACATATCTTTGAAGGATTTAAAGAAGAAGCGGTGACCTATCCCGGATCGGAACTCGATGAAGACTACACCGACTATCTGAAGAGCATCTTAAAAAATGCGGTCAGATTTATGAAAATCAACAGAAACAGCGAACATATGGATGACTTCGAGGCTGCTTTCGATTTGGCTGTGACCCTTGAAAAGGATGCGATTCTTTTCCTCATAGAAATCAGAACACTCATCCCCTCTGACCACCACCACATCATCGACAGGCTGATCGCTGAAGAGCGTTCGCATTTAAAATACCTTTACAACTATATTGAAGGAGCGTAAGCATGTACAAGGAAATGGTAGAAAAATTCTCACTTGCCGCTGAAGGAAAGATCGGCATTCTTAAAAAGAACCCGATGCGCTATCTTCTTTTATCTGCGATGGCCGGCATCTTTGTAGGGCTGGGGATCATCCTCATCTTTTCAATCGGCGGCACCATCGGAGACTCTCCCTTTAAGAAAACACTGATGGGCGCATCATTCGGTATCGCACTAAGCCTTGTGATCATGATCGGCAGCGAGCTGTTCACAGGAAACAATATGATCATGACGGTCGCTTCACTTAATAAACGTGTGACTTGGATCGACAGCCTTAAGGTATGGCTTGTATCCTATACTGGCAATCTGCTAGGCAGTATCGCAGTCGGACTGACTTTCGTACTTGCTGGCCTTGCAAGTGGCGGCGTGCTCGATTTTATCAACAAGGTATCCGCTGCCAAGATGGCAGGAAGCTTCTCGGAGCTCTTTTTCAAAGGAGTCCTATGTAACATGCTCGTCTGTCTGGCGGTCTTTGCAGCCATGAAGCTGAAAGAGGAAACCGCGAAGCTGATCATGATCTGGTGGTGCCTTTTCGCATTCATCACTTCTGGATTCGAGCACAGTATCGCAAATATGACACTCTTCTCGATCAGCCTCTTCGCACCTCATGCGGCGACTGTTTCCTTATCTGGAGCTGTCGCCAACCTGATTCCTGTCACACTCGGGAATTTCGTAGGCGGAGCGATCGTCATCGGAGCAAGCTATTACTTTATAGGAAAAGAATAGAAGTAGGCGATTACAGATCTCCTTTAGTTGCTAGAGAGCGTCAGCTCTTTACCTTCTAAAGGGGATCTTTTTGTTTTTGATCGCCATTGGACGCACATAAAAATAAGGAAACCTGTGTTATAATAAGTTAAATGATAATACATATCAATTGTTTTTATCATGCGTAACATCCGTTACCGATTTATTACTTGTTCTATCGTAAACTAAGACCATCAAAGAAAGAGCAACCGCTTCGAAAGGAGTTAAGATATGAGTCTACCGAAGTATGCTGTACTACAAAAACCAAGAGGTGATAAAAGAACTTATGCGATCACACCTCGCATCGCCGGTGGTTTTGCGACACCGGATGAACTGAGAAAAATCGCTGAAACCGCTGAAAAATATCATGGCACGCTTAAAATCACATCCGGTCAAAGGATAGCGATCTTAGGCATCTCTGCTGAAGATGTGGAAAAAGCCTGGGAGGACCTTGGCATGGACCCCGGAGTAGTATCGCCGTATTCTGTAAAGAACATCGAAATGTGCCCCGCTTCGTTTTGTAAACGGGCAAAACAAAACAGCATGAAGCTAGCCATGAAGCTAGAAAAGAGATTTTACGGCGCTGCGACACCCAACCGTATGAAAATTGGAGTGGTCGGTTGTATGAACTCCTGTACAAGCGCCAATTCAAAGGATATCGCCGTACTTGCAAACGACGAAGGCTACGTGATAAGGGCTGGCGGCAGCGCAGGATTCCACCCGCGACTTCCCGACGACATCGCTGAAAATCTGAACGATCAAGAGGCCTTCGACATGGTCGAGGCGATCTATCTGTACTACTGTGAAACCGCTGACATGGGCGAAAAACTTGGCGACTACATCGACAGGATCAGCCTTGAAACTTTTAAAACAGGCGTTTATGAACGCTATACACTTATCCAGGAGGAACAAAAACAATGAGCAAATTCTTAGCACCGGTACACTTTTGGCTATACGGTAAAATTCAAATCATGGAAGATATCGAAAAGAACATCCTAGAAAATATCGGCAACGAAGCGGTGCAGGCCAAAGCCGCCGAACTGAGAAGCACCATCTCAGACTATATCAACGATACTCCCCTCGAATCGGTGATCGATAAGGGAAACATCCACGGATGGCTACAGGACAAGATCACTAAGACCGAAGGAAGACAGGCCATGCTGCTTGATTTTGCGGCGACAGTGATGCCTAAGGATGAACTCATCAAAACGGTATTGACCGCTTATGGATCTGAGGGTCGTGAGCTTGGTAACTACAGGTCCGACAACGAACTCAACACGGCGCCTGAACTGTTCAAGTCGCTAGGAGACGTCCTGCTTGAAGGCATGCCTTGCGACAGGGTGAATGTCATCACAGAAAACACTGTGGACAAGGTCAAATGGGATGTGGTCGCCTGTGTCCATGAGAAATACTGGGTTGGTGATCGTATCACTGTGACCGATTACTACGACTTCAGGGCGGCATTCACAAAGGCCTTTATCGAGAACGCCAACAGCGAGTTCACCTATGACTTCACTAACGACTTAGGTCAAAAGCATAGCATCACAAGACGATAGTTCAAACAAACAAGCAAAACATAAAGGAGAATTTAAAATGACAATTACAAAAGACATGATGATTTCAGACATCCTTACAAAAAGACAAGACGCGGCATCCATCCTAATCAGCTTCGGCATGGGATGCCTAGGATGCCCATCCTCACAAATGGAATCCCTAGAGCAAGCAGCCATGATCCACGGCATCGACATCAACGCACTGATGACAGCACTCAACGCATAAAAAAAGAGCCGAACTTCGGCTCTTTTTATATCGATCAATCCCTCTCGATCAGCACCGCTCTTACAGGGGATGCGTCCAGGCCCTTCAGTTTCAGCGGGAGGGCGATCAGTTCGTATTCGCCTACGGGTACGTCTTTTAGGGCTAGTCCCTCCAGTACGTAGACGCCTGAATTGAACAGCGTGTGGTGGGTAGGGTGACCCGGTTGGGCTCGTTCTATGCCAAGACCGTCTGTCCCCACTCCTTTGATGCCGATGCCGGTCAGGTATTTCGCGCCGGACTCCTCCAGGTAGATGAACTCGGGATTGAAGAAATCCTCAAAGGAGTTTCTGGTCTTAAAGAGGACCACATCTCCTTTTTCGATCTTATGATGGTCGAGATCTCCTTTTGAGATCCCCCTGTCAAGATGGGTGAAATCGAATACCTTGCAGCGTGTGATCAGCTGCTCAAGCGCCATGGTATCGATGGTCGTTCCATCCGCCTGCATGTGAAGAGGAGCATCAAGATGGGTGCCTGTATGCACATCCAATGTGATGCTCGATTCCCTTACCCCGCCTACATTATGGGTTCTTGTCACATTGATGATTGGTCTTTTTTCGGCTTTGTTCTTATAGACGGTCATGTGTTCGTCTATGGTCTGTGTGATATCATATAGTTTCATCTAACTGCTCCTGTCTTCTCATAAGGAATACCAAATGCGTCCATCTTCTGCCAGTAGATCATCCGCAGCTTTAGGTCCCCTGCTTCCCGCCGGGTAGTACTGGATGCTGTTTTTGAGGTCGACACATTCATCTAACATCTTCTCGACAAACATCCACTCGTATTTTACCTCATCCCATCTTGTGTACAGGTCATGATGCCCGAGTACCACCTCGTTGATCAGTGTCTCGTAGGCTTCTGGCGCGTTATAGTCGATCATGCAGCTTTGACAGAACTCCATCTCACGAGTGATGAGTTCTTTTACAGTACCCGGCATTTTCATGTTGAACTTCAGTTTCATGCCCTCATCAGGGTGTATCTTGATGGTCAAGGTGTTGGGCGGACATCCACCGTTTAAGGCACCGTCCGGTTTCTTATAGACGATGACGATTTCGGATACCTTGTCCATCAGCCGCTTTCCTGTTCGCAAATAGAAATCCACGCCCTCCCACCTAGGCAGATCCACACGTAGCTTCATCGCCGTGAAGGTTTCTGTCGCTGATTCCGGATGAACCCCTTTTTCTTGCCTGTATCCGAGCATGTTGCCATGACTGACGTATTGTCCTAAGACGACGTCGTTTCTCACATCGTTGAACTTAAGGGCTTTTAATACCTCCACCTTGGCACTTACTATGTCTGCGTATTCTCTGTTTCCAAGTGGTGTCATGGCGATGAGGGCGAGCATCTGAAGGAGATGGCTCTGAATCATATCCCTGATGGCGCCAGATTTATCATAATAGCCCGCCCGCTCGAACACTCCGTAGGATTCTGCGACGGTGATCTGCACATGGTCGATATAGTCCTTGTTCCAGCTTGCTTCAAAAAGCATGTTGTTGAACCTGAGCATCATGATGTTTTGTATCATTTCTTTGCCCAGATAATGGTCCATCCTATAGATTTGATGCTCATCGACGAATTTTTCGAGATGGGTGTTGATGGCCGTGGCGCTTTTTAAGTCCTTGCCAAAGGGTTTCTCAATAACCACCCGATGAAAGGGATTGGATTTTTCGAGCAAGCCGCTTTCGGATAGATGGGAGACGATGGGTTCAAAAAAGTTAGGCGCTGTCGCAAGATAGAACAGATGGATATCCTCGGGTTGAAAGGATAGTCCTTTTATCAAATTCTGATAATCTTCGAGTGACTCAAACGCGAGCTGCTTATAGTTTAGGCTCTTGATGAACTTAAACCACTGCTTCACATCTCTGATCCCCCCCACCTCATCTGCGATAAAGTCATGGAGCTGCCCCTTGTCAAAGTCCCGTCGTCCGATACAGATGATTTCCACTTCTTCCGTCAGTTTTTTTTGATTGAAGAGCTCAAATAGTGCAGGATAGAGCTTTTTTATACTCAAGTCTCCTGTAGCGCCGAATAGAAAGAATCTCAACATGACTACTTACCGCTCGTATGAAGCTTGTGTCCGCCAAATTCATTTCGCATTGCGGCAAGAAGTTTATTGGAAAACCTATCGTCCTGTTTGGACTCAAATCGTTTGAAGAGCGAGGTTGTGATGACATATGCCGGAAGCTTCTGTCGAAGGGCCTCCTCTACAGTCCATAGTCCTTCACCGCTCGAATCGACCACATCCAAAATGCCGTCAAGAGACGGATTCTTTTCAAGGGCATCCACCGTTTTGTCAACAAGGTAACTTGAGACGATGGATCCGTTTTGCCATACTTTGGCTATTTTTTTCAGGTCAAGGTCAAAATCACTGCCTTCTAAGATTTCAAACCCCTCCGCGATCGCCTGCATCATCCCGTACTCTACTCCATTATGGATCATTTTTACATAGTGGCCCGTACCATGTTTGCCCATGTAGTTGACTCCATCATCCACACACACCGCAACGAGTAAAGGGGCGATTTCTATGTAATCCTTCTCTTCACCGCCGACCATCATACAGGCACCTTCTCGGGCGCCCTGTTGCCCGCCGCTTGTTCCGATATCCATATATCTGAATCCCTTGTCAAGTACTCGTTTGGCACGTCTGACGGTATCCTTGAAGTTGGAGTTTCCTCCGTCAACGATCAAGGAACCTGGAAGAGCAATCTCCATGATCTGGTCGATCATCTCATCGACCACCTCGCCTGCCGGTATCATCAGCCAGTAGACCGCATTTTGTCCCAGCTTTTCGCATAGCTCAGGCAAGAAGTACGCTCCCTCGAAGCCTTCTTTGATGAATTCTTCAGTTTTTGCCTTCGAGCGATTGTAGACGACGACGTCCACTCCATGATCTCTCATATTCCAAGCCAGATTTCCACCCATTTTTCCAAGACCGATCATTCCTATTTTCATAGTTTTATCCTTTCATCTATAAGTTGATTACACCTATCAAGCGTATTGAACGCAGTTTGTATAAGGATACCCTAAAGATAGTGATTCTCAACAGATATTTTAAGGAAAGCGATTGCTATCTATAAAAAAAAAGGTATCCGCATCATGCGGATACCTCATTGCTACTGCCTATTTATGTTATCATACGCGTCCATCAACTTTTGCGCTTCCAATAGTTCGAGCAGGATCGAATCTCGATCGGCACTTGTCACCTCCATCTGGGTGATCATGTAGTCGAACTGACTGGTCGCTCTTTCGATCTGCATTCCCTGAAACAGAAAATGAACAGGGATAATTACAAGACAGATCAGTGCGAAGGCGATTCGTACGACAAGGGTTCCGCTTGAAACTTCAGACTTGACGCCTGAGGACTGATCGTAGACCGAGGCCATGATCAGCCCGATTCCGACAAGACTTACCACCGCGCTGATCATCATCATGGTGGATAGCCCCTCCATAAAATATGCGGTGATGAAATCTGTCATGCCACTGATCTGTTCGCTTATCTCTGGCACGATGATCGACTCAAAGTAGCTACTGATCATCGGAACCTTGAAAATCCTCATGATCAGGGATGGCAAAAAAACGACCGCGCCAGTGATCGTCGTCGTGACGCCCAGCCATTTTGAAAATCCGATGATTCGACCGCAAATCAGATACATGATGATAATCAACATGAAAAGCGTTACAAACAGGATCGCGCTGACACTGCCTCTTATCTTTGCAATCAAGGTCGGAAACTCCGAAACCGGATTGACATTGGACCCGTAGACCCTAAAGAAGTACTCTTCAATGTCCAGACTGTCCGCCACCTTGTCATACTCGACTTGCACCCTTATCTTTTCTCTGATGAGCACATCAAGTACTTCCTTCGTATCCTTGTCAGGATTTTCAGTGACAAGCTCGATAAGCCTGGCGAGCAGGGACCTGTCAAGGCTGTAGTCGAGGACGAACTCGGATTCGGAGAATTCATCGAGCATCTCTTCTTTTGTCATGCCTTTCGCATTGTATTTTTTTATGGTCTGGATAAACGCCTCCGCTTCTTCTGAAGCATCCTCGCCTAATTTCAGTTTCATATCCTGGACTGCCAGTTCGAAGATCAGTTCCTTTATTGGTCTTATGTTGATCGTGGGAAGCTGTGTGCCTCCTTGAAAATAATACTTATGAAACTCCACGAGCACCAGCGGTATTTCGTCTACGAAATAACTTCTGTCAAGGCTTTCGATGGTTCTTTTCTTTATGGAATCGATAAAATCGGCCTGTTCTTCTTTCAGATGTTCAAAATCACTCGGTTCGTCGTATACGTCACCATTTCCAAAATCGACCTGAACGTATTCTTCCGCGTTGTTCACAAGGCCTACCAAGGACTCATAAAGATTTTCTCCTATATTGTTGCTGATGACAAACTCCTCAAAATCAGTTGAATCCATGACTGTTTTCTGAGCTCCTATGAAAAATTGAAGCACTACGCCAAGAGCAATCAACAGGATAATCAACGGAAACAGCAGTACTCCTTTTAAAACATTTCTCATGATAAGCCTCCTTCAGTTATTGTACCATGAGCTTATCTGTTTTTATCGATCCGTAAGATTAGAATTTGATGAAAGAATTAAAAAAAGCCGCCTAAGCGACTTTTTAACTTGTACTAGTTGATTTTGATCACTTCTGGCAGCTCGTAACCGTTACGGTCGACTTTGACGCTTGCCATGACCTGCTCTTCAAGCGGTCTGTCACTTGGTTTTTCTGTCGCCACGTTCGCAAGCACCTCGACGACATCCATGCCCTCGATCACTTTACCGAACGCCGCATAGTCGCCATCAAGGAATGATGCGTCCTCATGTACGATAAAGAACTGCGATCCTGCCGAGTCAGGCATCTGGGACCTTGCCATCGAAATGACCCCAGGCAAATGGGACAGCTTGTTTTCAAAACCGTTTTTTGTAAACTCGCCTTTGATGCCGTAACCAGGTCCACCCATTCCAGTTCCGTCCGGATCACCGCCCTGGATCATGAATCCCTTGATGATACGGTGGAAGATCAGGCCGTCATAATATCCGGATTCTGCAAGTTCGACAAAATTCGCCACCGTGTTTGGCGCGATGCTCGGGTAAAGCTCAAGCGTCATTGTTTTGCCGTCCGCCATCGTGATGGTCACAAGGGGCTTATCGCCTTCGGGGATGACCGGATTTTCTGATCCATCCACATCCGGTGTCTCCACCGCCACGGGCTCCTCGCTCTCAAATAGAGGACTGATCATATACCACGCCATGGCAATGACAAATCCGATCAGAAGGATATATACAAATCGCATAGGACTTGGTTTAGGGTAGGTCTTTTTTGTGTCTTTCTTACTCATGGGTTCTCCTCTTTGCTTGAGACTGTCTTGTGAAGATTATAAGAATAGCGCGTCAAACTCGCCTTTTCGGTCCAGGTCGTAGATGTCATCGCAACCGCCGATGAACTTGTCATCGACAAAAATCTGCGGTACCGATCCTGAACCCGTCTGTTTTTTTAGTTCTTGCAGTTTCGCACGGTCGTTGTCGATCTTGAACTCAGTGTAAGCCACACCTTTCTGTTCAAGTAGCTGCTTCGCCCTTACGCAGTACGGACAGAACGTCCATGTGTAGATTTCTACTTTCTTACTCATTTTTTCACCTCCATATCGTTAATGCTAATGTGATTATAGCATAAGTTAGAGGTATGAATAAACAATGAACGTCCCTCACTTTCAGATCCTCTTCAGCTCTTCCTTGCACTCGAACAGTTTCTCTATTATAATAGTAGCCGATGATTGTTGAACCGTTTTCTTAAATGGAAATACTACTACTATAATGGACGCAAATTGTGCATCCGTTATATGGCGTTAATAGAGAGGAATGTACTATGAGCATATTGACAGTAAAAAACCTAACCCATGGATTTGGGGCACGTGCTATTTTTGATGATGTCTCCTTTAGACTGCTAAAGGGAGAGCACATCGGCCTTTTTGGTGCAAACGGCGAGGGAAAATCTTCCTTCATGAACATTATCACAGGAAAACTAGAACCGGACGAAGGCACGATCGAATGGTCCAAACGCGTTCGTGTGGGATACCTCGATCAGCATACGGTATTGCAGCCGGATCAGTCGATGAGGGATGTGCTTAAGGGGGCTTTCCAATACTTATATGATCTGGAATCTGAAATGAACGCCATGTTCGAACAGATGGGCGAAGTGGACGAAAAAGGACTGGCATCGCTTCTTGACGACACAGGACAGATTCAAGATATTCTTGAGCATAACGACTTTTATCAGATCGATTCCAAAGTGGAGGAGGTCGCTAGAGGACTAGGTCTAGTGGACATCGGACTCGACAGGCTTGTCAATGAGCTTTCAGGCGGACAGAGGGCTAAGATACTTCTAGCCAAACTCCTGCTTGAGAAGCCGGATATCCTTCTACTGGACGAGCCTACAAACCACCTTGACGAAGCCCATATCGAATGGCTGAGACGTTATCTTCAAAATTATGAGAACGCCTTCATCCTGATTTCACACGAAATCCCATTCTTGAACAGCGTCATCAACCTGATCTACCATATGGAAAACCAGAAACTGGACCGTTACGTCGGCGACTACGAGAGCTTTAAAGCCGTGCACGAGGCAAAAAAATCTCAGATGGAATCCGCATTTAAAAGACAGCAACAGGAAATCGCCCAACTAGAGGATTTTGTCGCTCGGAACAAGGCGAGGGTCTCTACAAGAAATATGGCGATGTCAAGGCAGAAGAAACTCGACAAGATGGACCGTATCGAACTTGCAAGGGAGAAGCCGAAGCCTGAATTCAACTTCAAGCAAGGAAAAACTTCGGGCAAGGAACTGTTTACAACAAAAGAACTTGTCATCGGTTATGACGAACCACTTTCAAGACCGCTGGACCTTCGTATGGAGCGCGGCCAGAAAATCGCCCTTGTCGGAGCGAACGGACTTGGTAAGACCACGCTCTTGCGAAGTATTTTAGGAGAAATTCCGCCTGTATCTGGAGAAGTGACCCTAGGACACGGATTGCAGATCGGTTATTTCGAGCAGGAAATCAAGGGTGACAATCGAAACACATGCATCGAAGAAGTATGGCAGGAGTTTCCTTCACTAACACAGTTTGAAGTGCGGGCAGCGCTTGCAAAATGCGGTCTGACCACAGAGCATATAGAAAGCATGGTCATGGTTCTCTCTGGTGGCGAGCAGGCAAAGGTAAGACTTTGCAAGCTGATGAACAGGGAATCCAACTTCCTTGTGCTGGATGAGCCGTCCAACCACCTGGATATTGAGGCTAAAGAAGAATTAAAAAGAGCGCTGAACGCATATAAGGGCAGCATACTTCTTATCTCCCACGAAGCGGAATTCTATAAAGATGTCGTTTCAGAAGTATGGAACTGTGAGGACTGGACTACTAAGATCGTCTGATTACCCGATCAAGTTGTTGGATGTTTGTCACCTTCTTGCAAGGGGTATTCATAGGATGATAAGAGGAGGTCCACTATGCGCTATATGCCGGTCGATTTTTTAAAGGAAACACATATGCTTGCCCAGCCGATCTACGATACCAATTTCAATGAACAGCTGCTTGCGACAAGCGACCTAACCACCTCACGTATCAAGGCACTCAAACGGCTGGGGTATTATTCTGTTTATATCAGAGACGAAAAGTATGCCTCGGATGAGCAGAGTGTCACTACTGAAATGCTCCGAAACCTATATGTGGAGGTCGCACACGTCTTTACGATCATAAAAACGAGTTCAAAACTGATCAGCAAGAACAAAATCGGCCTGCTCAGCATCGATCAGGCGAAACATCTTGAAGAGTCCTTTAACGTGCTTATGAAAATCGGCGAGGAGGTCATTCTTTATCTCTTGAAGGACCGCTCTCCCAACATCCATCTCTTCGAGACAAAATCGATTGATCTGTATTCGATTCAGCATGCGGTGCATACCTCCATTTACGCCGTCAAAATGGGGCTTAAGAGGAATCTCAACATGAGAGCGCTTAAAAATCTCTTTATAGGGGCAATCTTACACGATATAGGGTATATGCTGATCCATGATTTTGATACGACAAAAATCGGTCTTCTGAATGAATCTCAAAAGGAGCTGCAGTCAAAGCACGCCCAGTTCACTGTCGACATACTCAACCAGTGCAACAACATAACGTCTGTCACTAAAACCATCTGCTTGCAGCATCACGAAAAAGAGGATGGCACGGGCTATCCCAACCGACTCGACAGTAAGTCGATCAACCCTTTGACAAAGCTGCTTGCGATTTCCATCACCTACGACGCTTTGACCTCGGATAGGCCTTTCAGACCGGCATATCCGATTCACAAGGCGATACAGATAGTAAAAAACCAGGTCGGCACCGCCTATGACAGTTTGTCTTTCGAGTTGCTAGAAGAGATGATTGTTCCTTTTCCAATAGGAACCGTTGTCAAAATCAACAATGAGCTGGGTACGATCACCAGCTATGAGACACAACCGAAATACCCGGTGGTTGTCATGGAAGACGGCCAAACGGTAAAACTGACTGACTATAGGTCCATGTCTATCGGACTCAATTACAGAGACACTTAAAAAAAATTAAAACCCTGCCGGCGCAGCGTATCTTTAGATACGTGAGCATGCAGGGTTTTTTTAAGAACATGACTCGGTTTAATGACCCGATTTTTGCTTCAAGGTATTCAGTTTTTCTTTCATTTCCTCTTTCATGGCTTTCATGTTTTCAAGTTCGTTGCTAAGCAGGCCGTCTCGTTGTCTGTCCTTTTCGATGAAGTACATGGATAGTCCGCCTAAGCCCACATGAACCCCTACGGCAACACCCATCTGCTCAATTAGAATATCGCCTTTAAACTCAGTCTCAGATAAGATCTGGGATTTTAAGTTTTCAGCATATGCCCTGTCTGAGGTGAATCCCACGATGATAAAGTCAGTCAGTTCATTGTCCACACGCTGGTTAAAGGCTTTGATCATATGTCTCATCACACCTTTCCTACCACGTTCTTTTGCCACAATGGCGCCTTTACCATCCCTCATGCTCATAATCGGTTTGATTTTAAGTAGTTTTCCGATCATCGCACTGGCATTTGTCAGCCTGCCGCTTCTAATGAGGTGGTCTAGATCGTCTACAGAAAGAAAATGCTTCACATGCTTTTTAAATGTCTCGTTGAACCGAACCACATCTTCAAAGCTCATTCCCTGTTCTCTTAATTTCGCACTTTTGAGTATGAGATAACCGCTACCGTGACTCATGCAAAGGCTGTCTACAATATGGATCTTCACGTCTTTCTCGTCGTAAGTCTCGTAAAACATGTCTCTGGCAATCGTTGCAGACTGATAAGATCCGCTGGTTCCGCTAGACATCGTGATGCATAAGATCTCCTTGTGTCCTGACTCCATCGCTTCTACCATCAGCTTTAGAAAGACGTCTGGAGAAGGCATCGCAGTAGTTGCGGGCGTTTTCAATCCCTCTATCATCCCATAAAACTGTTCAGGAAACATATCCACACGATCTGAGTAGGTAACACCGTCGATTACAATCTTAAGCGGTGCGATTCCTATTTGATACTGCTTGATTAGCGCATCTGATAAATCACAGGTTGAATCTGAAATAATTTTAAACATAGCTTCCTCCTCGGCATTTAACTCATTATACCACGTGAACAAACAATTCTAATCAAACTTTAAGCTTTACGGTGCTGGATTTTTTAAATCAAAAGAGTAAACTTGAAGTAGATGACTACCACTCTGAAAAACCGATTGAGAAGGAGGTTCACATGTCCCATCTGTCACCATTTTTAACTGATCAAAAGCATCGATTAAGACAGCTGATCAGTGATTTAAGCGAAGAGTTCAGCTATGTATCTGTCCTTGGGGTTGATACTGCCGCAAAATCCTATGAAGCAAAACGTTCAGGAAGCGCGATCAACGACTCCATATGGTCTGAACGTGGTTTTGTTGCGAGGGTCTATAACGGAAACTACTACTCGGAATATTCATTCAACACCTTGAATGAGGAAACTTACCCATCGGTCGTTGAGAAGATAACCGCCACCGCCAAAGACAGTGTGAAGGCGCTTTCAAGCAAGGGCCTTTCCCATAGGGAGTACGATCTTCTAAAGGAGAACGAACTGATAAAATCAAGCAATAAGAAAGTGAAGATACCCCCTTCTTCTGTAGGTCCTAAGGAAAAGATTGAAAAGATGACTGAAACGATGGACCATGCTCTGACCCTTTCCAATGAGTTGGTAGATTGTAGAGTTCGATATGAAGAAGTGACCATCTCCAAAGTTTTCTTATCGACTGCCAAGGATTTGGAACAGAGCTATACCTACTCGACTGCCGCACTCATTCCAATCGCAGTGAGAGATGGCAATATGAAGTATTCCTTTAAGTCTCTTTCGGGCCTAAAAGGCGTCGAAATCCTAGACGAGCTATATGCGTGTGCCGAGCCTGCTGTAAACGAAGTAATAGAACTCTTGGGCGCCGAGCCAGTCAGTCCTGGCGAATACGACATCATCTGCGACCCGGATATGTCCGGGCTGATCGCACATGAGGCTTTCGGACACGGTGTGGAGATGGATATGTTTGTCAAGCATAGGGCAAAGGCTGAAGAATTCATCGACAAGCGTGTCGGTTCCGACCTAGTCGTCATGCACGACGGTGCGACCTCTGCAGACGAGGTCTCTTCCTATCTGTTTGACGATGAGGGAACACTGGGAACGGATACGAAGATCATCGAAAACGGAATCTTGAAACGTGGGATATCCGATGCGCTATCCGCCATGCAGCTCGGAACCCTACCTACAGGCAATGGAAAGCGCGAAAGTTATGAACGTAAGGCCTATACGAGGATGACCAACACCTTCTTCGCACCCGGTAAGGACAATCTGGAGGATATGATCAAATCGATTTCTAAAGGCTACCTGCTGGAAGGTTTTCAAAGTGGCATGGAAGACCCTAAAAACTGGGGAATTCAGTGCGTCGCAATGAAAGGCCGGGAAATCATTGACGGCAAGATCACAGGCAAAATCGTGGCACCGGTATTTCTCACAGGTTATGTCCCTGACCTCCTTGAATCGATCACAATGGTCTCAAACGATCTCGAGCTCAGTGGATCCGGCGCCTGCGGTAAGGGCCACAAGGAATGGGTGAAAACATCTACTGGCGGTCCGTTTATCAAATGTAAAGGGAGGTTAGGTTAAATGCTAGATCAAATAAAGAATGTACTTTTACAAATGAACACGATTGACGGATGGCTCATCGAAGAAAAGCGGACCCAATCAGAAGAACTCTTTCTCATTGTGGATAAAATCGACATGAACCGGGCAAAGGACGTGACAAAGTACGCAGTCACCGTCTTTGTCGACCACGGCGAAGATCGTTGTTTTAGAGGTTCATCAAAAGTGACGCTTCTACCCGGTATGGACCAAGAGGAGATCAAAATCAAGTTGGACGAATCCGCTTATGCCGCATCCTTTGTGAAGAATAAGACCTACCCGCTGGTAAGTCCTGAAGCTTCTGTTCAAACGGCTTCAGTCAGCTCTTTCTCAAAAAAGGACCTGGCCCAGTGGTTGCCTGAACTCATCGACGCCTTATACAAGGAAGACAAATTGAGCATGACAACCATCAACTCATCCGAAGTCTTCATCATTCACCATACCATCAGAATCATGAACAGCAAGGGTGTGGATGTGAGTTACGATAATTACAACGTTGAAGTCGAGGTCATCATCGATTCTACAGCAGGCCCTGACGCTGTGGAGATGTTCGACGTTCTCTCATTCTCAGAATTCAACCCACACGAGATAGCAAGCGAAGTCTCAAGGCTGTTGATCGCATGCGAAGACAGGGCACGCGCGCTTCCAACTCCGTCCATTACGGTGCCGGTCGTTCTTACTCAAGAGGCGGTCAAAAGGTTTCTCAGCTTTTATATTGAAAAGAGCGACGCTCAAATGGTCTACGAGGGTGTTTCGCAGTGGAAAATCGGAATGCCGGTTCAAGGTGATGAGGTGAGGGGTGATCTGATTACAGCGACACTGCTTAAACATCTCGACAATTCCCCCGATCAAGCACCCTACGATCAGCATGGAAAGGCCTTAAAAGACACGGTGGTCATCGAAGACGGCATACTTAAGACCATGCATGGAACAACACAGTATTCCCATTATCTAGGTGTGGAGCCGACTGGTCGGATGCGTAATCTCAGCATTGCACCGGGGCGAAACTCAGAAGCGGACTGGCTGTCGAAGCCGCATATCAAGTGCGTCTCCTTCTCCGATTTTCAACTCAATCCTGTGACTGGCGATTTCGGCGGTGAACTGCGGCTAGCTTATTATTTTGATGGAAGTACGACAAAAGCAGTCACGGGAGGATCGATCTCAGGTAATGTGGGCAAAATTCATGACGAGATCTACCTTTCAAGTGAACTAAGGCAAAATAGCTCCTTTATCGGTCCAAAGAGCGTCATGATACCTAAGCTTACCATCGCAGGAACATAAAGAGAAAATCTCCGCATCACGCGGAGATTTTTTTATTTTGAGTGCCATTTCAATGCTAAAAAGGCATCGACCAGATCCGGATCATAATGGATTCCAGACAGATCCTTCAGTTCCTTCAGAGCCTGATCGGTTGTGATGGCTGCCTGATATCGTCTTCCGCCGACCATCACTTCGTATGAGTCACATATTCTGAGGATGCGCGAATGGAGCGGAATTTCATCGCCTGATATTCCTTTTGGATATCCCGAACCATCGAAGTTCTCATGATGGTAGAGTATCTCTGTCGCTATCGCCGCGAGATCAGGGTGTATGCTTGTTATCCGGTACCCTATCTCGCAATGTTTTTTGACCGCCTCCCACTCATCGTAGTTCAACTCCTCATCCTTATCGATAATGCCGCTATCAACCCCCACCAGACCGATATCATGTAGCATGGCGAGTTTTGAAAGCTGGGTGATTTCGCTATTTTCAAGCCCGACGCTTTGACCTAGCCTAACAGCCAAATCCTTCACACCTTGGGCATGCGATTCCTGATAAGGAAGCTTTGTGAGTACAAGGGTGGTGATATGATCGATGATTTCATTTTTGACCGTCATGCTTTTCATAAGCTTTTCGTCGTACATTTTACTTTCAGCATTCTGTATGATCTGAACGATATCTTCCTGCGGGATCGATTTGCTACATATGCCAAGCGAAAAAGAAACCGGGATGCCATGTACAAATACCTCTTTACACTGACTGTAAATACGTTCCTTTATCAAAAGTGCCGACTCAACATCCGTTTTAGGAAGTAAAAAAATGAATTCGTCCCCACCCCATCTCGAAAGGATGTCATCGGATCTACAGATACTTTTTAGAAGATCCGCCGCAGCGATTATCATCTCATCGCCGTAGCGATGCCCGAATGCGTCGTTCATGAGCTTAAGCGCATTGAGATCTCCCATGATGATCGTAAGCGGCAGATTTCTTTCCCTATTCAGTCGTTCGACCTCGATTTCAAAAAATCTACGGTTATAAAGACCGGTCAGCTCATCGTGATAACTCTTATACTCCGATTCCCTGTTGAGCTCCTGATATCTCTTTTCGCTGATTTCCAAGGCCTCCAATGTCTTTTTTCTACTTCTGATGAAGAGAAAGAGCAAGACGACCACACCCGCTTGAATGACAAAACCGATGATCATGACACCCATGATAAAGTTAATCTTCTTGTCGTAGTGCTGTTCCCTAATCACCTCGTCGTGGATGTCGTGGATAATGGAAAACAGTATTTCCTTTCCCTCATATTGAATGGGGTAGGAATAGACTTCCACATATTTTACTTCTCCACCGTTGATCTTATGGATAAACCTGAAGAAGTTCTTCTCGTTTTTTTTCGCATTTTCGATCTCAGCTGAGATTTGCTCCTCGCTTAAGGCGTTTAATTCATAGACGCTCATACTTAAAAGCGCGTCCCTTCCGTATCTGTAGAAGTCGACGGCCGCCTGATTCACATAGATGATGTCTCCCGTTTCGGGCTCTATCAGCATCATAATGGAACCGTGATCTTCAAATACAGATTGAAAATCTACGGCAGGCTCCGCATGGATGCAGTTTTGAAAAACTAGAACGATAAGTATCAGCTGGATGTAATATTTTACTTTCATAAGGATCTCCCATTTCTTCTCTTCAATTTATATCCCATAATCATTATGTCAATCAAAGTTTTGACTTTCTTCTAAGTGTGAGGGTTACTCACTAAATGGGTATAAGCAGATAAAAGGAGGTTTCGATGAAAACTAAAATACGCTTTGTACAGCTATTGTCATTGCTCTTTTTATTTTGCGGTTCGATCATCTTTGCAGATGCAGGTGAGTTGAGACAACTTGAGCCCTCGCTTGATTTTGAGGTGCAGATGCGCTACGATTCCTCAAAAATCAACGAATCGATTCTTAAGCTGGTTTCGGACTATCCCGAGTGGGCTTCTGCTGAAATTATCGGATACTCTCTGGATGGCACTCCGATCTACAGCCTAGTTCTGACAGCCGATTCGACCGTATACCGTAATAACCCGCAGGCCTTCCATACCACACGGAAGCATTATCTCTTCGAGGCTGGAACCCACGCGAGAGAAGTGGTCAATCCAATCGTCCTATTGAAAGTGGCTGAGTCCTATCTGATCGACATTGAAACTACCGACTACTTGCCCGCCCTGTCGGTCAAATCCCTGTTAAGAGAAAGCGTACTGCATTTTGTGGTGCTCACAAATCCTGACGGATTCGACCTCTCAAAGTTTGGTGCAAGCGCCTTAAGTGAACAAGGAGGCGACAAGGCGATCTCCATAATGAGAACCAATCACTTTTCACTTTTAAAGTCAAACCTAAACGGTGTCGATCTCAACCGAAACTTCGTCGACACCTACTACGACAAGCTTCAAGATAAGTGGATAGCTATCTGGTCGAAAAAGAACAACAGCTTCATCTCACGAGCTCCTTCACTTGCCTACTATTTCGGAGCGGCTCCCGGCAGTGAACCTGAAACGAAAGCACTCACCGACTACCTTTCAAAATACGATTTTAGAAGTGTCATCAGTTTCCACAGTCGCGGAAACATCATCTACTGGCGATATTGGATGCATGATCAGAGCTTCAACGATGAAAACTTCAAGTTCGCCAAGATCATCCACCAGGCAACCGGCTATCAGATTGCAGGCACGGGATACTCTGAGGCGTCCAGCGGATATCTTGGAGATTACGTCAGCAACATGCTTCAAAAGCCGAGTATCACGATTGAAACGCTCTCTAGTGATGAGAATTACCACACCTCAGATAAAGACATCTACAATCGAGTGTTCTTAGAAGTGGTCAACATCCCCTATCTCGTTGCCAGTCATGGAAACCAATTGGGCTATTACCCTTACAGGCTTTATCAAAACGACGTCTATGTCCGGGATTTCCAGAACCTTGAATACGCAAGCGCCATCGCAGGGCTTGAAGGCGGAATCATCGTAACAGGTGATGGCCAACCTACTTTTAGGGCATCTGACCTGATAACAAGAAAAGAGTTTGTGGAAGCGCTTATACGTACAACCGTACCTTCACTAGAGTCCTTGGAACCTCATTTTTCAGATTGCGGGTCTTCCTTTGTAACAAAAGCGTTTGAAATGGGACTGATTACAGATTCTATCAGCGGAAAGTTCTATCCTGATCGACCCATTACTACAGAAGAAGCCCTTGTGATCCTTTATAGATATGATCAGATGCTTGGCATAAGAACAGATGGTCCATGGCTCCCACTATACAATTATGCCTCCATGTGGTCTTATAAGGCGATACAGCATGCCCTACAGATGAACTATGTCGATAGGCTTGAAGTACTTCCTGAAAAACTCACACGCACGACCTACGACCGGCTGCTTGAGGCCTATATAAAGAAAGAAGCTGCGAACTAAGGTTCACAGCTTCTTTTTACTTATTTATTCGACTTTAAACACGCTTACCATGTCATGCAGTCCTTTTGCAGTCGCCTCTACCTGGTCGGCGCCTTTCATCACATTATTTGATCCATCTTGAACATCAAGATTTTTTTCTGCAATCGATGATGTGCCTTCTGCGCTATCCGTAGTCGATTGGGTGACTTCTCCAATCGCTTGCATCAATTCCGTATTCGCAAGCAAGAGCGCTCTAAAGGTTTCAGTAAACTCTGTAAGCATCACTTCGAACTGACTCGCATCAACCGCGTATTGCTCACCTGTTTGAACAAAACTGTCGTAATCGCCCATGACCTGGTGGTCTAGGAAATCAAGCAGCTCCCTCGATCGGTCGGCAAGCTGGCTCACTGATCCGATAACGGTTCCTGATACTTGCTGGATCTTTACCACAGTGTTCTTCGAGGTTTCAGCGAGCTTTCTGATTTCTTCAGCTACCACAGCGAACCCTCTTCCAGATTCTCCTGCTCTTGCAGCCTCGATAGCCGCGTTTAGAGCTAAGAGGTTGGTCTGCTCTGTGATCGCTAGAATCGCCTCAGACAGGACATTGATCTCGTCTACAGCTTTTGACTGTTCGATCGCACTTGCCAGCTCGGCTTGTGTTTTTTCGTAGACAAGGCTGGTCTTATTCTTAGCTTCCAAGGTTGTTTCCATCAGGTTGTCCGCACGTTGCTTCACTTCTCTTGCAAGTACAAGACCTCCATTTGCCTGAACAGCGATTCCTTCAATCGACGCTTCGATTTCTGTCGCAGACGCGCTCATTTCTTCCGTAGACGCTGCGGTTTCCTCCATTGCGGCAGACAACTCCTCTGTCGTCGCTGAAGTATCTTCAATCGCAAAGTTAAGTGTCGCGATATTCTCTTTTGTTTCTGTGACGATGTCGGCAAGCGTCTGCGCTTCCATGATCACACCTTGCATGATAGACTGCAGGTTCTGCTGCACGACGGTCAATGCTTTTCCGATTTCTGTAAGCTCATCTTTGCCCGTCTGGTCGAACTTGACAGTCAGGTCATTCTTGCTGAATGCAGAAATCGCCTTGTTCATTTGCGACAGCGGATTTTTTATGCTGAAGTAGACAGCAAGGAAGAAGATGGTATTTGCCAGTAGTGCGATGACAAACACGCTGATCTGCTGTGTTCTTGCATTTGCTTTTACCATTTCGACGTTCTTGACAATCATATCTTTCTTCTGACTCAAGTTGTCAGTGACTTGCTGTGCCAATGAACGCATCTCTGTTTTGGTGGCTTCCAAATCCTTTATCTGAGCATCTAGCTGGCTGAAGGTCTCATTCATGGTATCAAGGGCTGCTATTGCGGCTTCAACCTTCGACTGTGTCGAGCTATCCTTGATCCTGACCTTGATGAGTTCCATTGAGCTCTGCGCGTCCGCCACATTGTTCACTACAGCTGTCGCACGTACTTCTGTAGGTTCAATGATATAGGCTGCGATGAACCTTCTAACATCACCGATAAGCCTCTCTGCTGTCTGCAGGTTTCTGTAGGATCCAAAATTGCTTTTTGCAAGGCTGTCATCGCCCATGTTAAGCGCTGTCGCCTGTGAGACCAGTGCCTCATTTATTTTAAAAGAAGCTTCTGATTCAACATTTGTCATCTTGATAGTAGCTGCGTTCATATTAGCTAGCACCTCAGAAAAGTGATTGAATGCGGATTTATACTCCTCGAGCTGAGTGATGATTTCATCAGCTCCATCGAGGTCCGCTTGTTTTACCAGTAGTTTCTTTAACTCTTCAACGCTTTGAATACTCAGATCCACTTGTTGAAGTGTGCCTGTTCTATATTGGTCGTCTTCTTCGAGCTCATACAGCGACTGTCTGACTCTAGCGACTGCCAAGAATCTGTTCGCTTCATTAGTATGCTCAAGCATATCGACACTTTTTGAAATGTCCTCTATTGATACTAACGCACCTGCGATCAGTACCGCACTGACTAAAGTGGCTACTGCCATTAACCCAATCAGCCTAGTTCTGATTTTCATGCTTCGGATCATTTTGGTAAACATATGCTTCCTCCTCAAATATCTCTATCTCGAATGATACTTCAAAGTTTTCTCAGCATTCTAATTATGTAAAACTATTAATAATGCACTTAGTAAAATCTATATCAAATACCAGTACGAATCAATCAAATATTTCGATATGTAAGATTACATTTTGTTAACATATTGCCTTGTTACGACAATATTCCCTCGGATTCGTGGTTTATTATGTTAAAATTTACATATAACTATCATCAGAGTATCCGGGGAGGTTTAGATGAAAAAAACAGATATCGTAGATACGCATGTCTTAGTCGATGCGATAGGCGCCAATGACTCTTACGAGGATTTCATCACAGAACATAAGGACTTCTTGGGACTTGACCATTTCAAACTGGCACTCAGAAAACTACTGGCGATCTGTCCCTATGAAATCAGCACCATCATCACAAGATCCCAGATCGCAAAATCATATTGCTATCAGATACTCAACGGCACGCGAGCACCCTCGCGTGATAAGATCATCCAGCTCGCTTTTGGCATGAGCCTGGATATTGAATCGACAAATCATCTGCTAAAGAGCGCCAACAAGCTCGAGCTCTACGCCAAAATCCCGCGCGACGCTGTCCTCATTTACGGGCTGATCCATCAAAAGGACATCATTGCTGTTAACGCTCTTTTGACTGAACAAAACGAACTCTCCCTATAAAATAAATAATACGCAAGTCAGAACCCTGTTCTAGACTTGCGTATTATTTATTTTAAGGATGGTTTTCTTTACCTTTTCAGACCATGACGGGTCTGTCGCATAATGTTTTCCAACATCGTCAAGCGTCTTTCCCTCATAGTATTTCCCGTTTTCCGACAGATATTTTTCACTCAGGAGCTTGGCCACATCCTCTATGCTCTCCACCATGGAACCATAAGTCTTTGAAGACTTGAACGGACTGTCGTCATAAGCCATGAATCCGAAGAGGTTGTTCTTGTTCTTAGCGATGCTGCTTTTGCCATAAGCGGATTCATGAATTCCGATACCCACAAGCACAACCGCGTTCACTCCATATTTCAGTTCGGCGTTTTTAAAGGCTTGTCCGAGACCCTGCATGGGTGTGTCCTTTAAGGCTTCATTTATAAGATTCACACTGTCGCCACTCGAGGCTCTCAGGTCCTCCACTGCATCATAAGTATTAACCACCGAGCTTATCCCTGTAAGGGTTCCACCAAGGTTTTTCCCTTTGTGCCCGGTGTCGATTTTCAGGTTTTGCTTGAGAATCTGCTCAAACCGCGCTTTTGTCGACGCATAACTTGATTTTCCACCCATAGGTGAATTGATCGGTATGTGTCTATTGACAGATTTTATCATAACTTGCCCACCATCCATTCACAAAATTCTTTCACTTCTCAGCGGCTCATATCGAACGCATCAGGTGATTTCGACATAGGTCTGTTCCTCTTCAACCACTTGACTCCAGCTCACCACCCGGTTCTTACCCAGACGTTTGGCAGCCCTATTGGCTTTTTCCGCTTTTTTTAGCAGCCCTTCGACAGAATCGTCATCTGTAGGATAATGAACCAGCCCCAAGGAAGCGGTCACCTTATAGGACCCGCTCTTTTCAATATTCGACCTCACACGTTCACTAAGGGCGAGACTTTGCTCATACGTAACCCCATGGAAGACAATCAGAAACTCATCTCCCGAAAGCCATCTGAACACATGGTCATCCACCCTCACAGAAGACTGTATCACCTGAGCGAGGTGGGCGATCACATCGTTTCCCATATCATAACTGATCGCATTGAACTTACTTAATCCGTCACCATCGATAAAGGCGATCGCAAAAGGCTGATGGAGGCGCATTCTGGATAGGTAGTTTTTTGCCGCCTTTGAATTGCTCAGTTTTGTCATATCGTCCATGACTGCGAACTTACAGATGTCATTGTAATACGACACCGATTCCTTAAGACGGTTTGTCACACCGATTACGATATGTTCTATCAGCCGCTTACTTTTAAACTTGTCGCTATATTGACAGCTCTCTTCACTGAGAATGATCGAATAATACTCGGCGAGGCTTTTTATCGGCTCTTTATACTCATAAAGGGCGTAATTCAAGCTGATCTCACCTTCCAGGTACTCCGCCTGTAGCTCACTGAAATGCTGCATGATTCTTTTTTTTATGATTCCTACGGACAATTTATCGACTCCACTCAGCACCACTAAAAATGCATCGCCTTCCATTCGATAGATATGAACCGGATTTATCGCCCGTTTTAGGATCATGGAGACTTTGACCAGAACCCTATCCCCTTCGTCCTTGCCATATTTTTGATTGAAAACAGCAAATTCCGCCATATCAAACAGGATGAAGAAACCCGCCGTGCCGAATAAGCCCTTGAAGTCTTCTTCAATAAACTGATAATAGCTTTTAAGCTTCGTCATCGGATCCCTTAAGATATCTCGTTCAAGCATAGTGGATACTCCTTTCAACGGGTCGCATGAGTGGTCCGTCACCTCTATTCTACTAGAATTATCGGGTAATATCATGATTTTAGTAGGATTTCCTACAATTTATTTTCTTCGACTTTTTCGGGTATCGAAATTATGTTATGATACTACTAGTCAAAATACGAAAGGACATGATGATGCAACCTTATAGCAAATTACCACGATCATACAAGATTTTCTTAGCGATTGTCGCTTTTTCGGCTTTAGGATTCGGACTCACCAGCGGCGTGTTGTCCAATTACTTTAAGGAAGTCTACGATGTAAGCGCTTACCAAAGAGGACTAATTGAGTTTCCTAGGGAGACACCTGGCGTTCTGGCGATCATCTTCATCGCCCTTTTATCTCGATTTTCCGATATCCGACTTTCGATCATCGCCCAACTACTAGCCATTGTCGGAGTGATGACCCTGGGTCTTGTCACCCCTCCTTTTGGAGTGATGCTCATTTTCATCTTCATCAATTCCGCCGGACATCACTTGAACATGCCCCTTCAAGACAGTATCGGCATGTCCCTTATCACCACCGAGAACGCCGGAAGACAAATGGGTCAGTATAAAGGGATCCAGACCGCATTCGCAATGATCGCAAGCGCCATCATCTTCGTCGGTTTTCGATTTGATGTTTTCAGCTTCGATACGGGAGTAAAGTGGATATTCGTCGTATCTGCCGGCATTTCACTAATCGCCGTGGTCTTTCTCATCGTTCTCGACCGTCTTGTCCATGATCCCATAAAGACGGATAAGCGTATCAATTTTGTGTTTAGAAAAGAATATAAGTACTACTACACTCTCGTCGTCATGTATGGCGTTCAAAAGCAGATCATGCTCGTCTATGGTCCTTGGGTGCTTATTTCGCTCTTGGATAAGAAAGCGGACACACTGGCGATCTTAGGAATCATAGGCTCCTTTATCGGCATGTTCTTCATTCCAAAGCTAGGCGCATGGATTGATCGGTTCGGTACGAAGAAACTGCTATTCGCCGATGCCCTTTCCTTTATCGGAGTCTACCTTGTATACGGATTCATCAGCGCCGGTTTTTCGAATGGTACCCTCGATAAGGTGGGATTACCTGTACTGATCGCTTACGGCATCTTTATCATCGATAGGATGTCCAATCAGATGGGAATGATCCGTACCTTATACCTAAGGCAGATCGCAGTCGAAAAATCGGACATCATGCCCACCCTGTCCCTAGGACTCAGTCTCGACCACATCGTTTCGATCCTTTGTGCTGTCGCAGGCGGTGTCATTTGGGGAGCGTGGGGTCCGGAGTACATCTTTTACCTGACAGCAGCCCTTTCACTTGTGAACTTGTTTGTGGCGGTGAAGGTGAAGATTTAAGATTTGGGATTGTTGATTAAAGGATTAAGGACTGGAAGCTTGGCTTCCAGTCCTTTTTTTATTTTTGTAGGAGTTTGTTGAGGAGTTCGGGGCCGCTTGGGATGAAGTTTCCGTACTTTTGCGCGGCGGTTTCTGAGAAGGCGTTCGTTTCATGAACTTCCTTACTTCTGCTGTCGTATAAAACGTATGGCACGGGTTCTGAGGTATGGGTTCTGAGTGCGATCGGCGTTCTATGGTCAGGTACGATCAGCATCCTCAAGTCCTCATCAGCATCTTTTAAAGCATCTACGATGGGCTTGACCACCTGATCATCTATCAGCTCTATCGATTTTATCTTGCCCTCGAGGTCGCCTTGATGACCGCATTCATCAGGTGCTTCAAGATGAATATAACAATAGTCGTCTCCCCCCATAAGTGCATCGATAGCTGCTTGTGCTTTTCCTTTAAAGTTGGTGTGCAGTGTTCCTGTCGCACCACTAACACTGATCACTCTCAGTCCTGCGAGTATTCCTATGCCGTTGATCAGATCCACTGCAGAAATAACTGACCCTTTCAAACCGTATTTATCATAAAAATTGTCCAATTGGGGTTTTACACCTTCTCCCCAGAGCCATATGCTGTTTGCAGGATTCAATCCTCGTTCTTTCCTCTTTAGGTTAATCGGATGGTTGTCAAGAACATCAAATGAAGCGATCATCATGTCCCTTATCCAATCGCTCAGTTCGCCTTTTGGCAAAAAGTCGCGAATTTCCTTTTCAAGTATATCGTGCGGAGGTGTCAGTTCCACTTGAGTGGTTCCATTGTTCCAAACAAGCAAGTGTCTGTAACTGACCCCCTTATAAAACTTATGGTCCTCCGTTTCAAATCTTTCTTTCACCGCACTCAATAGAATTTCAGCTTCTTCAGTGGTGATATCGCCTGAAGAATGGTCTACCATCTTTTTGGTCTCATAGGCTCCCGATCCCGCGAGTGTCACTAGGTTGCATCGGAAGGTCACATCCGTGTTTTTCAGTGTCACGCCTATACTCGCGGCTTCGAGTGGGGACCTGCCTGTATGATACTGACGAGGTGGATAACCCATGACAGCGAGATTTGCCGTATCACTTCCGGGTGCCATTCCCACAGGTACCGTCTGAACCATTCCGATTTCTCCATGCTTTGCCATAAGGTCGATCATGGGAATATCTGCGACCTCAAGAGGGGTGCGATCCTGAAGCTCCTTTATGGGATAGTCGGCCATGCCATCGACTAGTACAACAACGTATTTCATGACTTCACCTCCATAAGTAAATCCCTTACCACCACCTGCATCTCTTCCACTTCACAGCTCGTGTCGTGCAAGATAGGCTGTTTGTGAAGTAAGGCGATCTGACTTGGAACCGGTTGAGCCATGATCTCCGATAGGGTCTTGATCGATCCATCGGAGTCTGCTTCGATGGCTTCCAGCACCGCTTCGCTAAACTTGAAGGGGCTTGCTGTTGAAACAATCAATAAGGGTTCTTTTAAAAATGCAGGCTCCTTCTTTGTCACATGATAAGCGACTGCCGTATGAGGATCCATCATATATCCATGAGTGGAAAAGACGCTACTGATCGCCTCCCTAGTTTCCTCATCACTTGCAAATCCCGCATAAAAGTCTTCCTTAAGCATCGACTTATCCAGTTTAAAGCTACCTGTTCTGTGCAGGTCTCCCATCCACCTTTCAATCTTCAGACAATCCCCCTCACTTATCTGATATAGGAATCGTTCCAAATTACTTGAAACCAAGATGTCCATCGAAGGAGAAATCGTACAGTGGAACTCCCGATGCGTGTCATAGATTCCCGAGTCGAAAAATTCTGTCAGGACATGGTTCTGATTGGATGCGCACATCAGCTTGCCAATGGGAAGACCGCACTCTTTAGCATAATAGGCAGCCAGAATATTACCGAAATTTCCAGTTGGAACAGAAACGTTAAGCGGCTCACCGGCGCGTAACTTACCGGCAGATACCATTTGAAAGTAGGCGTGGATGTAATACACCATTTGAGGGATAAGCCTACCTATGTTGATCGAGTTGGCAGACGAAAGCTGTACACCTTCTTTTATAAGACCTTGTGCGAATGACTCATCTGTAAGCATCCTCTTCACTTGTCTTTGTGCGTCGTCGAAATTGCCGTTGATGCCATATACATGGACATTGGAACCGGTCTGTGTCTTCATCTGCAGTTTCTGAATTTCACTGACTCCATCTCGCGGATAGAATACGATGATTTCAGTTCCAACCGCATCCGAAAATCCTTCAAGCGCAGCTTTGCCTGTATCGCCGGACGTCGCTGTCAAGATCGCTATCTTGTTTCGGTTTCCCTGAATTTTCGATGCTTCATGCATCAAGTGCGGAAGAATGGAAAGTGCCAAATCCTTGAAAGCGAGCGTCCTTCCATGAAAGAGTTCCAATAGGTTTAGCTCCTCGACATGGTTGACAGGTGCTATCCCTTGCTCATCGAACTTATCATCATATGCCGCTGAAATACACCTTGATAGCTGATCCTCGCTAAAATCGGACATGAAGGTTTTAAAAACCTCAAACGCCGTTTCCTGATAAGTGAAGGCCGACCAGCGCTCATCCTCAAAGTCGAATGTCGGAAGCGCCTTAGGCACAAACAAGCCGCCATCAGGTGCAAGACCCATCAGTACCGCTTGTGAAAATGTAAATTCAAGCGCATTGTTTCTTGTGCTACAGTAGTTCATATAATCACCTCTGTCCGTATATTGAAGACACGTGTCCGCGAATTGTTTGTCCTAGGATAACACAAGTGGCCGATCTATACAAGAGCGTGTGACAAATTCAAGAAATATGTATCCATGCCCCATCCTAGTGTCCGCTTACATCCACGACGACCAGTTCTGGAGGATTGAAAATTCTTGGTAGTCTTTCATTGATCGACAACCCCCTACTGACGATATGGCTAAGCTCCCCAACTTTATATACCCCGCCCGCATACTCCGGAAACCACCCCTGGTTGGGCGAAAGGAGCCCATTGATTAAAAACGGGATCCTGACTTGACCGCCATGGGAGTGACCTGAGAGCGATAGGTCCGCGTCAAAACTCTTATACACATCGACAAGCTCCGCCCTATGGCTAAGTAGGATCGTCAGATCCACGGGTGTATCTTTACTTTCGAATGACAGCTTGGACTTGTCGCCGTCAAACAGATAGCCTTTGGCATAGGGATCATCAAAACCTACGACCCTGACTAGGGTTTCACCGATGACGATCACCTTATCGGTGTCATGCAGAACATGCACCCCTCTACTTGTCAAAAGCTCCAGTTTTGTAGAAAGGTCATCCGACCAAATCTCATGGTTTCCAGTGACATAGATTATCGGAGCTACCCTCTTTATGCCATCCAGTAGGGTAACTGTCGAATCATTGGGTACAATATCATCAAAGATATCTCCGGTCATCACAATTAAATCGGGTGCTTCGTCTATCACCATCTCTATCAATAGGGTCTGCCCGATTCCGTAATTCGTACTATGCAGATCCGAAATCTGTACGATTCGTAGCTGCTTGTCCTTTAACGACTCAAGGGTCACCTTGTAGTTTTTGACGACCGGTTGCCGGTCAAGCGCGGAACCGATCAGCAGAACGCTTAGTATCGCTACTATAAACAGTAGTTGCTTTCTTTTCATCATACTTGATCCTCCTATTGAGGATAAGTCTATCATAAACGTATTAAAGGCTCCTTAAATCAAAGTGACATTAATAATTAAACTTGCGAATCGATATAAACTGTGTTAGTCTATCAATCAAAGACATACGTCCTCAACACGAAGACGTCTCGAAGGAGGTCGATCCCACGATGCTAATTGTAAAAAAATTTGGTGGAACATCACTAGCGACACCGGAAAGAATCAAACTCATAGCAAATCAACTCGTTGAGCAGAAGAAAGCTGGTGACGATCTGATCATCGTTGTCTCTGCGATGGGACATACTACGGATGAACTAATCGACAAAGCCATGAGTGTCAACGACTCGCCGGATCCCCGCGAGATGGATATGCTGCTGTCCACCGGAGAACAGATGAGCTGCGCTCTGATGAGCATGGCGATTAAGGGATTAGGCGTTCAGGCGATATCGATGACAGGCGGCATGTCAGGCATCACAACCGACATGCACCATAAGAAGGCCCGCATCACGGATATCGATTCAAAAAAAATTCTCAATAAGGTAAATGAAGGATATATCGTCGTGATCGCCGGCTTTCAGGGGGTTACGACAGAAGGTGCGATAACGACGCTTGGAAGAGGTGGATCCGATACCACAGCTGTTGCGATCGCGGCATCCTGCTCGGCAGACCTATGTGAGATCTACACCGATGTCGATGGCGTATACTCCGCGGACCCACGTAAGGTGAAAACGGCTAAAAAACATACGGCAATTCATTATGATGAGATGCTGGAGCTGGCTAAACTGGGGGCTGGAGTACTGCATCCACGTTCTGTTGAGATGGCTCAGAAGTACAATGTCAATCTTGTCGTACGATCCTCGTTTGAAAATATTCCCGGTACCCATATCAGAAAGGAACAGACTATGGAGCAAGTAGTGATAAGAGGTGTAACAATGGAAGATGAAATCGCCCGACTGACGGTTTCAGAGGTTCCCGATCAGCCAGGAGTTGCATTTCGGTTGTTTTCTCAACTGGCCAAGTCGCATATCGCTATCGATATGATCATACAGAACTACAACCATAACGGCCGCAACGACATGTCCTTTACTGTGTCCAGAGACGACCTTAAAGAGGCGCAGCAGGTCTGTACCGAATTCCTCAAGGGTCCCGATATGTCCGGTTCGCTTGATATCAAAGAAAACATAGCTAAAATCTCGATCGTAGGAACCGGAATACTCTCTAGTGCCGAAACGGCCTCAAAGGTTTTCGGAACGCTTTCAGAGCTTGGAATCAATATCGAAATGATCAGCACTTCAGAGCTTAAGCTGTCTGTGCTCATTCCTTCTGAAAATTCCCTCAAAGCGCTTAATTCCATTCATGAGTCCTTATTTTACGACTGAAAAAATACCTGTCTATGAACACTATTCGTTCACAGACAGGTATTTTGACGCTTCACGTATGCTAAGGGGATGAAGTCGATGCCTATTGATGAAAGCGGACACCCACTCGGGATCAGTTTTCGAGTACTCCCTGAGAGCCCATCCGATCGCTTTGTTTAAGAAAAACTCCTTAGTCTCATGATTCCTAAGTATCACATATTCTAAGAGCTCACAATCTGTCTTCTGCTTAAACTTCAGCTGACAAAGAATACTGGTCCTGTTGAGCCACATGTTCTCATGACTCGCCCATTCCCTGATGACAGGTTCGATTTCAGTTTTGAATCTAAAGAGCAATGAGCCCGTCAGATTGACAGCGAGGCCGTCCACAGAATCCCACCATGAGTTTTGCACGGCCAGATTCCCGATCCTGCCTATATCGACAGCTTCAAGGCTACCTTTCAAGCTATCTAGATAATCCAAAGCGACATATTGGAATTCCCTTTCCCCTACTCCCCAGAGGTAGTCCACAAAATGCCAGTTGACTGTTTTCGACTTCTTCGCGGCTTTCATGAACACCTTTGCAAGCCTGCTCCGTTCGTCCCTTTTAAGTCCCAGACAGGTGAACTTGTTTTTCAGGTACTTGGCCATCGCTTCAGCATCCTCGGTCTTGGCGGCTCGCATTTCTTTTACAAGATCATAGCAGATCACGTCAGCAAAATGAAAGACCTTGTTTTGACTCAGATGCTTCTCTTCCATGGGAATCCATCTGGTCTTGAAGGCGTCGATCGAAGCGACACCCCCCCGCATCAGAAGCCTGTCGATCTGGTTTTGGGGATCGATGGAGAATACGAGCTTCAGATCATAGGCATAGACAAGCTCAGGATGGTGGGAGTAGGCTCCTTCTATGATCTCGAGCGCTTTTCTCTTCACCTGCACAGTCGCAGTGATTCTCATCTCCTTGCAGGTATAGAGGCCGTAGCTGAACTCCTCCTGAGCGATCAGAGGCAGCAGCACTTCCCTGTCGAACCTTTCCCTATCGACATTCCCGCCAGGCTCACTTAAACGCTCCTCAGTACGCATGTCTTGTGTAAGATAAAAATCGTCCATGTGATAGCAGTTCAGATCGTAGTAGTCGGACAACCACTCGACAAACGTGCTCTTGCCGCTTGCAGTTCGTCCATCAATGGCCACAATGATCCTGTCCTTTTTCTTAAAAGCCTCTTCAATGGCGATGACAGCGGGCAGATACATTGAAAACCGCTCCGCCGGTATGTTTCCTATGACTTCCTCTAGTGATGATCTTCTATAGCTCATACGGATAAACCTCTTTTAAGCTCTTCATTTGACGCTTTGATCTTTCGATATACTTTTGTAAAAATAATCACCGTCAGGGTCACACCCACACATTCTGAAAGGACAAGACTAAACCAGACTCCGTTCACACCGATCGACTTAGCAAGCAGATAGGCTACCGGCAGCAAGATTACAAGTTGTCTCACAGATGAAATTGCCAAACTGAAATGAGCCTTGCCGATCGCATTGAACGAAGTACTCAGAATAATCGTAATTGCGACCATAGGAAACATGACACTGGCAATTCTCATCGCATCGATACCGATTGAATACATGTCCGGGGTCGCATTGAAAATACTGAGGAGCTGTCTTGGAAAGAGTTGAAAAAGCACCAACCATAAACTCATGAATCCGACAGCAAGAACCGTACTGAAACGGACGGCCGCAATCATTCTTCTGATGTTTTTCGCGCCAAAATTGAATCCTACGACCGGCATGGTTCCCACAGCCAAACCGAAAATAGGCATATAGACAAGCGATTGCAGCTTAAAGTAGACTCCCATGACGGCAAGCGCTGATTCTCCGAACTGCGCCAGTATCAGGTTTAACCCGCCAAGCATCACGGAGCCTAAACCTTGCATGATCGCAGAGGGAACCCCCACGGCGACAATGCTTTTTATCGTCACTGTGCTGAATCTGAACCTTTTCATATCAAGTCTTATCTCTTGCTTTCCTCGGGCGATCACCGACCAGATATAGAGCATCGAAAACAGTTGAGCTGTTATCGTCGCGATAGCCGCACCCTTTACACCGAGTGCCGGCATGCCGAACCAGCCGAAAATAAGGATGGGATCGAGAATGATATTTCCGATGGCTCCTATAAGCTGCGCGACCATGGGTTTGATCATCTCTCCAGAACCTTGCAATGAGCTTGAACCGGTGTGTCCTAGTATTCTAAACACGGCAAAGGCTGTGACAATCTGAACATAGATCTTTCCGTCGCTTATGATGCTAAGATCGTCTGTGAACCAAGTGAAATAACTGCCTGAGAGCAAGATTCCTATGATGGCGACCACAAGACTGAGCGCGAGCCCAATCACCACACCGTGCTCGCTCACCGATATCGCTTCTTCTCTGTTACCTTCACCGAGTCTTCTTGAGATGTTTGAATTGATACCTGTTCCAAGTCCGACAAATGCGGCGACGATGATCATCTGAATCGGAAAGGCAAGCGAGACGGCAGTAAGTGCCTGTTCGCTGACCCTCGAGACGAATATGCTGTCTACGACATTGTAAAGCGCTTGCACCATCATCGAAAAGATAACGGGAATCGACATACCCAGTATCAGTTTGGGTATGGGTACTGCGGATAACTTATGGTTTTCCATAGGGACCTCCGTGTCTTAGATATTAACCATTATACAGGATTATTCGCCGCTAGGCACTTCTTACCCTATGATTAAATCTGCTGATTTATCGGTCACTCCATGCGTCAAAAACCTTTTCGATCTCATTCCAAACGATTTGCTCCGTATCAGAAAAAACAAGACAAGCATGGGATAGCGCCCCATCGGTTCCTATTCCGACAGAAAACATGTGTGCCGCATTAATAGCATCCACACCTGCTTTGGCATCCTCAATGCCGACGCAGCTTTCAGGATCGACATGGAGTTCACGCGCAGCCTTTAAAAAAATGTCGGGGTAGGGCTTACCTCTTACAGAACCCGGATCGACAAGGTAGTCTACAAAACGTCCTATACCGAGCTTTTCTATCAAAATCGGCGCACTAAACGATGCTGAAGCAACTGCGATTTTTATCTCTTTTTGCTTAAGCACTACCAGTAATCCGTGGATTCCAGCTAAAAGATCATCTGGCGTGATCGACTGAATCAGGACCTTGTAATCCTCATTCTTTCTGGTGGTCAGCTTTTCAATCTCCCTATCCGAATACTCGTTCACCTTGTCCCCAAGTTTGAGGATCTTCATCATCGACTCATAACGCGAAATCCCTTTAAGTTCCTCGTTGAACTCTCGATTAAGCTCAATACCTATTTCACCTGCAAGTTTTCTCCATGCTAAAAAATGATACTCGGATGTCTCGGTCAAGACACCGTCCATATCAAAAATCACAGCCTTTATCTTACCTGACACGATCTACCTCCATCTTTCCTTTTACCACTATGTCCATGCCATAGACAACCAGCCTGACTGGAGCATCTGTTTCGATTCGTATTGAATCTCCGACATAGATCCTCACACAACTTTCCTGATATCTGAACCTAAATTGATAGGATTCCCACTTGCTTGGAAGAACGGGACTTAAATGGATGCCATCCGATTTAATTCTTAGTCCACCAAAGCCGTAGACTATGCCCATGTATGCCCCACCCGCATTTGCCAGATGAAGTCCGTCTTTTGTATTATGATGCAGATTGTCAAGATCAAGCCTAAGGGTTTTTACAAAATAGCTGTATGCCTTTTCCGTATCACCTATTCTGGCGGCCATCATGCTGTAGATGCATGGCGATAGGCTGGAATCGTGGGTGGTGTACTTTTCATAGTAATCATAAGAAGCTTTCAAGTACTCCTCGCTCTCATTGTCAAGCAGCAGATGAGCAAGCACTGTATCCGCCTGCTTAAGCACCTTATGCCTGTAGATGGTGAGCGGATGATAATGGAGCAGTAGCGGATGATTTTCCTTTGGCGTGTTTTCCAAGTCCCAGTCCTTCTTATCGTAAAAACTGTCGTCCTGCAGGCACAGATTTTCATCGTGCTTATAGGGCAGGTACATCTTGTCAGAGGCACGCCTTAAGCCTAAAAGCTCCTCCTTGGTCAGGTCTAGCCTTTCACTGAGCTTTTTCATCTCAGACGGATGGTTTTCAGCTAATAGTCCTGCGATCGTGTGTGTCCATAAGAGGTGGTATTTTGCCATGGCGTTCGTATAATAGTTGTTGTTGACAATCGCCGTGTATTCATCAGGACCGGTCACCGCATCTATTTTAAACTGGCCGTCCTTCGAATAATGACCGACCTCAATCCATAATCTCGCCGTCTCGAGTAGCAGTTCAAAGGCAAACTCTAAAAAGCTTTTTAGGTCCTTTGTCACGAGATAGTACTGAATAGCCGCATAAGCCACATCTGCATTGATATGGTATTGAGCCGTTCCGGCAGGAAAGTATCCTGAGCACTCGGATCCCGCGATCGTACGCCAAGGTATTTTAGCACCTCTTAGGTGTCCAAGCGTTCTTGCCCTTTCTCTAGCAGAATCGAGAGTCGAGTATCTGAACGCAAGGAGGGATCTTGCTATGTCCGGTTTTGTGAGCGTCATCATAGGTACCGCATAGATTTCTGTGTCCCAAAAGTAATGTCCTTCATATCCTTCGCCCGTCAGTCCTTTTGCAGGCAGCTGACAATGCTTGTCCTTTCCAACAGATGCCATCAGCTGATAGGTGCTGTAATGAAGCGCTTCTTCAGCCGCCTTATCCCCTTTTATATCTACAAGCGCATAGTTCCAGAACTCATCCAGATAGTTCTGCTGTTCACGGTAATAGAATGCGACTCCCTTTGATCTGACTTCCTTATTGATTTCAATATTCTTTTCAAGAAGATCCTCATGTCTGATAGAGTCCGTATAGGTGACATATTTCACAAAGTTGAATGAGTCTCCCGCACCAATCGTCGTCACATAACTTCCAATGACCGTGTCTTTGGTCGACAGATATTTCATTTCAACGGAATGGGACATGCTGGCGACAAGCACCAGTTCTGATCGCATGGTCTTTGCGGTGATGCTTCCTACCGATTCATGTACCCCCGTGCTTGTCACTAGAAGCATCTTCTCGTGGCCCGAGGCGACACGCGGGTCCGTGCTGTCCGTGTAATTCTTCACGTTTCCATCCAAAGTCGATTTGACTTCGATCCTTCCACTGAAGTTTAGCGACTTGACCGTATAATCGATGGTAAAGAGCTCCAAGGTATGAAAAGAAGCCATCCGCTTGATTCCAATCTCAAGTCGATGTCCCTTGGACGATTCCCATTCCACCTTTCTTAGGGCATAGCCCTTTTCGACATCCAGTTCCCTAAAAGTACTGTGTACCGTACCCGATCCATAGCTGAACCGTTCGTCGTCAATATGGATTTCGATCCCCTGAGGATCGATGACGTTGAGCATCTTTTGCGCATGTTGTGGAAATCCATAAGCGTTTTCACCGTAGACGATATCGATCTCATCGTAGAACCCGTTGATATAGGACCCCCGAATACTTTTAAACTGCTCTGGATAGCCCTCTTCAAAACAAGCTCTGATTCCCAGATAACCGTTTGCTGTCGTGTACAATGTTTCATCGATCAGTAGCGACGACTGATCCAACTCCTTTGCATCCATAAAAACCTCCATTAATTACATAGAGCCGCCGGACAAGCCAGCAGCCCTAGTTCTTTACTTGATCGATCCCGAAACCATACCTTTGATGATATGTTTCTGAGCGAATAGAAATCCAACAATTACAGGAGCCGCAGCCATGAGAACGGCTGTCATGATCAGATCCCATTTTTTAACAAACGACCCTGCGAAGTTACGTATGGCAAGGGGGATCGTTTGAATGTCCTGCCCGACGCCCAATACCAGTGATGGAAGTAAGAAATCGTTCCATATCCAGATTCCGTTTAAAATGATGATGGTCACGACAATCGGCTTTAAAATCGGCATGATGATCTTAAAGAAGATCTGTGGCTTTGAACAACCGTCAATCGTCGCTGCTTCTTCAAGCTCCTTGGGTATCGATTTGATAAAACCGTGAAACATGAACACAGCCAGTGGAGCTCCAAAGCCTATATATGCCATGATCATGCCATGATAGGTTCTAAGCATGGACACACCTGTCGTTTCTTTGATAATCCTGAACAAGGCGACAAGAGGAAACATAACCACCTGAAAAGGTATGATGAGACCGCTTAAGAACAACAGAAAGATAATTGTCGATATTTTCGACTTCGTCCGCACGAGCACCCAGGCGGCCATTGCCGAGAACAAGGTGATCGTAGTGAGTGAAAACAGCGTGATGATCACCGATGAGAAAACACTCGAAGAATACCTGATCGTAGGTTTGCTCCAGATTGTTTTGATGTTTTCCACCAACTGTCCCCAGTGATCCGGCATTGAAATCGGGTTGGTGATGATTTCAAGCGAGGCCTTGGCCGAATTGATAATGACGATGAAAAACGGAGACATTGTGATGATGAACAAAACGATAGTGATCAGGGTTAAAATCAGCGTAATAATTTTTCTTTTTCTGGCCATTACATCTCAACCTCCCTTTTCTTACTGAAATATACCTGCCCGATCGAGACAAAGGATAAGACGATGAAGAACACAATCGCCCTTGCCTGTCCTTCGGCCATATTATTGTATTTGAAGGCGACATTATAGATATGTACCGCCAAAAGTTCTGTAGAATTGACAATATGGTCCTGGTAGATGTCCGCCGGCCCTCCATTGGTGAGGGCTATGATGATATCATATTGTTTAAAAGAGTTCACCAGCGTCAAAAATGAAGTGATGGTAAATGCCTGTGCGATCATGGGAATGGTGATATTCCATAGTTTCTGTAAAAAATTAGCGCCATCTATCTCACTGGCTTCCAAAAGTTCTTGCGGAACATTTAGAAGTGCGGCGATATAGATCATCATGATATAACCTGCATACTGCCAGGTAAATGCGAAAATCAGGCCAAATAGCGTTAAATTGGGTTCTGCGAGTATCAGAAGCTGTTCAATAAAGTCTATCCCTAGGAGTCCTCCGATTGCCGGAACAACGCTTTTGAAGATAAACTGCCAGATATATCCGAGAACGAGTCCGCCAATCAGATTTGGAATAAAGAATCCCGCCCGGTAGAAATTCTTAAACTTGATCTCCCTAGTCACAAGAAATGCGAATGTGAGAGAAATGAAGTTGATGGATATGACACTGAGCAGTGTGAACAGGAAGGTTCTTAAAAATGAATATCTGAACGCAATATCAGAAAACATATTGGCATAGTTCGCAAAACCAAGAAAATTAGGTGTTTCTCCTGCCACCGCCGTCCAGTCAGTAAACGAATAATAGAGACCCATGAAAAATGGTACGATTACGACGAGTAAAAAAGACAAAAGCGCCGGTGCAAGAAATAGCCAGAATATGAGTTTGTCTTTTGTATATCTATTCATAAATGCTACCCCTTTTTTAAAATAGAAAGGGCGTGGGTTATACCCACACCCTTAGAGATGAATGACTATTTCAATTCTTCAATTTTATCTTTGATTAAATTGATGAACTCTTCCTTAGTGATGTCACCTTTTGCAAAACTTTCGTAAATCGGAGCGATAGTTCCCATTCCGAAACCGTCAGGCATATCGTTTTGAAGCCATGTGTACGCTTTTCCTTTTGCTACCCATTCTGCAAGATTGGCAGATAAAGGAGCATCTGGCTTAAGTGTCACATTGGTGAACGCAGGTACCATCTGTGCTTCCTTAACCATATAATTGTGGCCGGCTTCATTTGTAGCCATATAGTTTAGAAACGCTTTTGCAGCATCCATATTTTCACTCTCGTTGTTTAAAACATAGAATGAAGGTGCTCCGATAAAGATTGTGGTAAGTTCACCTTTGACAGAAGCGTGTGGAGCAAATGCCATTGGGAAATCAACTCCGTTTGAGATCATCCAAGGATCGATCCAGTTACCTTGATGGATGAACGCGGATTGCTGAGTTCCGAACTGTCCGACTTGCGCGTCATAGTTTCCTGTTAAAAGGACCGCCCTATCCGAGTAATTGAATAGGAGTTCCACCCAGTCCGCATACTCAGTCAAGCGCTGCATGTCCGCCTCACCCATGTTCAACTTATCAAGAACCGTGGTGTCGCCGAACTCAAGACCTGCCGACAAATATCCGTTGAAGTTATGTAGTCCTGTAACCCATCTCATGTCAGGACCAGCTGCCATCGCGACTACCGATTTGATTCCAAGTTCATCTTTCATCGAATCGATTTTTTCAAATGCGGCCTCATAGGCTTCTTGAGAGGTAAGCGACGCAGGATCGACTCCTGCTTTTTTAAGCATATCGACGTTATACGCCATTCCCCATCCTTCAACAGCTACAGGGAAGCCATAGGTAGTTCCATCCACAACGAACTCAAGTGCGGTAAGATCCATCCATTCCTCATTTTCAAATGGAGTCAGTTTGGAAGCCCATGTGTTATAGCCGCCCATACCTTCTATGACAAAGATATCCGGTTGTCTGTCCGATTGAAATTCCGCTTTGAGATTTTCAGCATATGGTGAATCCCCACCAGATGTCTTTACTGTCACTTTTACGCCTGTGGCAGCTTCGTATTCCGCTGCGAAAGCTGACAACTGCTCGTGAATCTCAACTTTGTTCTGATAGATCACGACTTCCTGATCTTTCATAGGAACATCAGCCGTATCGTCACCGGCGCTATCGTCCGTTTCGTCATCCATGACAGCATCAGAATCGGTTGTGTCGGTCGTGTCGGTGTCAGTGGTCGTACAACCTGCAAATAGGCCTATGACAAGTAGTAAGGTCAACAGTAGTGCAAATAATTTTTTCATTTGAATTCCCCCTTTTCAGTACATAATCATACGTTTTACCTATACCACCACGGTATTCAATTATTCATCCTAGAGTAGGCTTTTGCATATTCGGTTGATAATCATGTAAAACACGTATGACTAAGTATAAACTTTATTTTCGTGCCGCTTTTATATTTTTACGGTATAATTTATACTATAAAGCAGATTGTGAGGAATATATGGACTATAAATTACTCAAGGAAAAATTAAAGAATATGGACTGCCACTATATCCATCCGTCTTTTGAACTCGAGCGAAAACTGATCAACGAAATAAAGCTTGCCATGAAGGAAGAGGCTTTCAGTACGCTTGACACGATCAATTCGCTGGAACGAGCCGTCTTATCCCGCGACCCCTTAAGGTCGCTGAAAAATTCCCTGATCGCATCCTGCACCCTTTTTACTCGCGCAGTCATCGAAGCTGGGGTCTCTTCAGAAGATGCCTTCTCCCAGAGCGATCTGTTTATCATGTCGATCGAATCGATTCACCACCACGGCTTACTCCTAAAATTCGAATATGAAATGGTTGAGGAGTTCATTTCACTTGTCATTCACTCGAATATTTACAATTATCCAAAACCCATCTCCAGAGTAGTGAGATATATCTACGAACATATCACCGAACCCCTCTCCTTAAGCCTTTTGGCTGAATATGCAAGCATGTCATCAGACTATCTGTCCAAACTCTTCATTTTAGAAGTGGGAATGCCTGTCACACCATTCATTCAAATTCAAAAGATTGAAATCGCGAAGTATTTTCTACGCTATTCTCAGATTTCCTTATCAGAAATCGCTACTTTGCTATCCTTTTGCAATCCAGGTTATTTCACGAAAGTCTTTATTAAACATACCGGCCTTACGCCAAGTAGTTTTAGAAAACTTGAGTAATAAAAAAGCCGCCTGATCAAAAATGAGTGATAAGGTGGCTTCTTATTCGATTAGTATCATTACAAATGTGGACGCCCCAGAATAATACCTACCGGCATATGCCCTGATCGATACGGTATATTTGCCAGGTTCCCAGTCAGTCGTGTCGAATGAAATTGCAGTGCCCGTCGTTTTAAACGGTTTATCCTTTACAGAATGACTTGGCACATGCCAGATTTCAAGGAGGTAATACTCCGCACCTTCTGATGCCGTCCATGTCAGGTTCAGAGGCATCCCTCGCACGTGGTTGAGGAAGGACTCATTCGCTATGACAGGAACTTCAAGAACCCCTGCCATGTCTCTATCGGTCATAGGCTCCAAAACCCCGGTATCGAGCTCCCCTAAAGGGACAAACTCGTCTTCAATTTCAAGCGTTCCGTTTGAGGTAGGATTGAACAGCGTGATGGAAAAGACAAGAAGGATAGAAAGTACGATTCCAATCGCCTTGTTTCTTCGTCTTCTGATTTGCCTGTTCTCCGGTTCAATCGCCATCAGCCTGATCAGCTGCGCATAGGTCTCAGGAACGCTATGGGGTCTGTCCTTTGGGTCTTCCCTTGTGAGTGACTGTATGAACTCGGGCATCAATACCCCGGTGCGAATCAAAGACTTGTTATAGTAGCTGATCACCATGTTCAGGATAGAACCTACAGAATAGAGGTCGGACCATGGTCCGATACCCGACCCTTTTTCGATTTCAGGTGCGATGAACACTTCGTTTTCCATTAGCATGGTGGACTCTGAAAGTCCGGAAATGAGGTGGGTGATATTGAAATCACCGAGCAGGATCCTATCCGTCGTGATATAGATGTTCTCGGGTTTGATATTGCGGTGAACGATTCCCTTTTCGTGTAGGCTGTCCAGCAGGTCGAAAAGTTCTGTAGCAATCCAATTGACCTCGTTGTAGGTCAATTGGATACCCGCCTGCAGGCATTCCTTAAAGGTCGGATACTCCACATAAGGATAAATCAGGTACAAGGTGTTGTTCTCCTCAAAATGATCCAATATGCCGATCAGTTCGTCAGCGGCCAGGCGGTTGATCTGTTCAAGTGAAGTGATCTCCCTCAGATACCTGGTCTTGAGTTCCTGATAAGCGATTTGCCTGCTTGCTGAATTGTCTTTAAGAACCACATTTTTTGACCTATCTTTCCTGACAAAGTCCAGTTTGACGTGATTGTACATCAGGTAGTTCTGAGGAAAGAACTCTTTGATAATGATCTTTTCATCCGATTCCAAATTCAGACCGCAATAAAGCACGTGATGGCTGTTGATAAAGATAGTATCCATCACCTGATAAGACATATTTTTAAGCAGCGTACCCTTGAGCAAGCCGCTCTCAAATCGAATAGGTATCCTTGTCTGCCTGACGATCTGCACTAAGTCCTCTTTACTGAACATCCTCGCACCTTCTGTACCTATGATCCACCTAGACACTCGTGTTTAGCCTTATCTTATATATACCCCATCGGCATGGATTTTACCAAATTTGTCCTTCATAAAAAGACTAGGAAGACTGATTTTACACATAGTCTGTTGTTTTCAATTGGAATGGGGTATGTATAGACTTGAGACTTGAGATCAAAAAGGAGTATACGGATGGCTAAAGCACTTGAAAAACTCAATAACAAAATCGACTACCATCATCATTTACTTTTAAACAGCGTCAACACTTTCGAAAAAACGATTGTAGACGATGGTGGCATAGACCGGATTCTAGATCTTTTGTACCATTCCTTTATTTTTTTAGTTGTACACTTCAGATTTGAGGAACACACGATCAGTCTAGTCAATCTTAATTTGCTCTCAGAGCTTGAGACGGAACATCGGCGACTGCTGCTTGAACTTCCACCCATGGACAAGTGGGCCTTTATGGTTGCCAATCATTCAGCGGAGCTTCTAAGCATCCTTAACGAGGACTTCACCGTCACCCATTTCTTATGGGAGCGTAAGTTCTTTTCAGAACTGCCACGACTTGATTTCCCTTCGTCCAAGTACCCTACCTCAAGCGGTGTGATGATCATGCTCTACTTTGAATCCGCCTTGCTGATCAAGCTGATAGGCAGTGGCAACCTTTCTGAATATCATCAGTTGCTACGTCAGTTTACAAAAACCAGACTCAAAGGAAAAATCATTCCAAACGCCCAGCTAATCGTCGATCTAAGCGACTGGTCGTTCACTAAGGATGATTCGCACACACACAAGGAGAATCTGAAAGATCTGTTTCATATAGAAAACCTTAGACCCAACCTAATCATTACCCCGCTTTACAAGGAAAATTTCGTATTCAAGGAACTGCTCAATCCTACGGATGACATCATCACAAGCACGACTGAACTGATACACCTGATCGATACGAAAAACATTGAGATCGGCTTTCTTCAGGATGCGCTTGTGATAGGAAATTACAGCGACTACGAAACTTATTTCAGCGACTTTCTAGGTCTTTAAAAAGCAATCCTTCTCTTCTCAAGGTTGCTTTTTTTTGCGGCTTCAATGATTTTGATGACATTGTAGCCGTCAACGCCTTTAACAATGAGTTCTTCTGATGAAGTCACAGCACGGTGGATATTATCATAAAACAGCCTGTAATCACCAACCTCGCTTTTTACAATTTCCTCATGTCCGATCGTCCTATACACTCCCCATTGACTTTCAGGCTCTATTCCCCAAGGCTCCTGATTGCCGCTACGAAGCTCAGGTTCTTGAACATCAAGGCCGTATTTGATGAAGGACCCTTCTGTTCCAAGAAGTAAAAATCTAGGCAGACTCGCATGGACTAAGGATCCCGATTTCAAAGTCACCTTCAAAGAGTCATAATACAAGATCACCTCAAACTGGTCCTCCACACTGCCGCCCCTCTGGTTCGTAAAATCCGCATACACTTCATTAGGAAGACCAAACAGGGATAGTGCCTGATCGATCAGATGAGATCCAAGGTCGAACAAAATTCCTGACCCGGGGAGCGCCTCTTCTTTCCAGGCATTTAACTTGATTTCCGGTCTGAAACGGTCAAAATGGGATTCAAACTCGACCAGTCGACCAAAGGCGTTTTTTTCAATCAGCTTCTTAACTGTTCTAAAATCACTGTCAAACCGTCTATTGTGATAAACCGAGAGCAAAAGCCCCATTTTTTCACTGATGCTTATCAGCTCGGCGGCTTCTTTCACATCCACTGTAAAAGGCTTCTCGATGACGACATGTTTGCCGCTTTGTAAAGCCTGCCTCGCAAGGTCGAAGTGCGTTGTGTTGGGCGTCGAGATGACGACCACATCGATTGTGGGATCTTCGAACACCGCTGACGCTGAGTCAACGACCTCGACATCCTTTATATCCGCAACAGCCTCTCTCTTTTTCTCTTCGTTTGTCGTCACGATTTTTTTGATAAGATACCCGCTTGTTTTTCTGATGACCGCTCCATGAAATATTCTTCCTGAGAGCCCATATCCGATGATTCCCACATTTAAGATCTTCATATCCCAACTACCTCCTGTTTTTTTAGTTGAATATAGTCTATCATACTTGGAATATTTATAAACAAGGAGATTGTTCTTGATTTTGGGGTATAACAAAATAGGAGGTGATCATATGGCCGATGTCAATTTAGGAGTATATCGGGACGTTTATAATAAAATGCTTCAATTTATAGGAATTCTGGATTGTGAAGGACGCATGCTCGACGCGAATGAGAACTCTTTGAAGTTCATCAACTGCGCCCTTGAGGATGTCATCGGCGAGTATTTCTGGCTTACTCCATGGTGGGCACATAGCCCGGACTTACAAAAAAACTTGAAAGATGCGATAGAAGTCGCCAAAAATGGCACAATCTCGCGATTTGAAGCCTATCACATGGACGAAACCGGAAAACGGCTTTATGTCGATTTTTCGATCACTCCTGTTTTTAACAACATAGGAACCATTGAGTATCTCATTCCAGAAGGTCGCGATGTGAGCTCTATCAAGCTTGTATCTGCCGCACTGGAACGTAGCGAGAAGCGGTATAGGGATTTGTTCGACAAAAGTCCCGATGCGTCGATGATCATCAGAAACGGAAAGATCATCGAATGTAACGACATCACCATCAAAACCCTCTTGCTGGGCAGCAAATCCGAACTCTATGAAATGCATCCGTCACAGATATCACCCCAGTTTCAACCGGATGGCAAATCGTCTTTGGAAAAGGCCAACGAAATGATGGCTACAGCCTTTATCAACGGCAATCATAGGTTCGAATGGGTGCATCAACGCTCTGACAAAACCACCTTTTATGTCGAAGTCATCCTGACCGCGCTCGAAGTCGACGAGAATCGAGCCCTCTATGCAGTCTGGCGTGATATTTCCGCATTCAAAAAAGTCGAGAAGGACCTCAAGGCAAGCGAAGCCAAATACAAGGCGCTCTCTGAAGATCTTGAGAAAATCATCGCTGAAAGAACTCGGGCGCTTGAGGGCTCGATGAAAGCCTTGATCGCCACTCAGAACGATTTGCTCGAATCAAAAAAAATGGCGTCCCTTGGCGAGCTGGTCGCGGGAATCTCCCACGAAATCAATACGCCTATAGGGGTCAGTATCACAGGTATCACCTTTATCACCAGAATCATCGACGAACTGGTGACCGGATATCAGACCAAATCACTTACAAAAGCCAGGTTTGATCTGCTTCTTGAAGATTTGAAATCCGCCTCAGACGGGGTGCACCGAAATCTATTCAACGCGTCCAATCTGATCCAGTCCTTCAAAGATGTCGCCGTAGACAGGACCAATGACCAGATTCGCTCCTTCTCACTTCAAAAGTATACCGATGAAGTAATCAGCAGCTTAAGGAACGAGCTCAAAAAGCATAACTGCGCCGTGCAAGTATCCATCGATCCTCAACTGAGTATCAGAACGTTCCCGGGGGCGCTTGCGCATATACTGACCAATCTGATAGTCAACTCCATCATTCATGGATTAAGCGCGACAACCGAGCCTAAGATAACCATTGAAGCGGCTGAGGATAAGGGCGGTATCCGGATCGTTTACAAAGATAACGGATGCGGTATCGATGCCTTCACAGCAGAGCGAATCTTCGATCCATTCTATACCACTAAACGCGGAGAAGGCAGTTCCGGACTCGGTATGAGCATTGTCTATAACCTGGTCGTTCAAAAAATGCATGGCCTGATCAAAGTCATTCCACATCCTGATGAAGGCTTCCACATAGAGATCAGGATCAAAAACATCACTGAATAAACTAAAAGGTACGGCAAGGATAGCTTGTTCATAATCTATCCTTGCCGTACCTTTTTATCTGATCAATACTTTTCAATCATCTCATGTCCGCGCCACCATACATAGCCTATCAGGACCGCGCACAGCACCAGCGAAAGCGGTATGCTGAACATGGCAAGATGGATACCCAACAAGTCGGCGATATAGCCTATGAAGAGCCCTATAAGCATATTCACACCGGATGACAGGGTGATGATAAGTCCCGCAGCCTGAGTCACGCTGTCTTTAAAGTAATCCTTGATGGCCAATATGACAGTCGGATAAGTGATGGAAAAGAAAATGCCCGAAACCGCGATCAGCCACATACCGTTCAGTCCGGCAAGTAGACCTGCTGTATAGATTACGCTCGCAATCGACACCGAGATGACGACACTCTTCAAATAACCTATTTTATCCGCTGCGAATCCTCCTACCAACCGACCGAGTGAAAATATCATGAAGAAGGCGGCAGTATAATTGGCGGCGGCGTTTTCGTTGATCTTGAAGGTGTTTATCGCATAGTTGACAAGCCAGTTCGCGGTCTGAATCTCAGCAGCGATATAAAGCCCTAGACCGATAGACAGGATCCAGATCACAGATTTCTGCCCCTTGCTGAACTTGACATTCACCTTTTTACTTACATCCTCCTCAGGAAGATGGGTGAGGGCTGTGATGACCATCAAAAGCGCGAAGAACAGTAAAATTGCCAGATAGATGCTTTTGAACTGCCATCCCACCGTAAGCAGGTATCCAGCGGACTTTTGGGTGAATGTAGCTCCCAAACCATATAGAAAATGGACACTGTTCATCAGAACGGCGTGATTCTTCACCTTCAAAGTAGGAATTGTCGTGTTGATGGAAAGACCCACTAGGGCTATCCCTATGTTCATAAGGACCATTCCAGTAAAGAACCAGATCACATGACTGGTGAGAACCAATGTGATTATACCGCACATTACAATACCGGCACCTGCTAGAAGCACCTTTTTCTGGTTGAACCTCTTGATGGCATAGCCGCCGATATAGCTCCCTGCCATGTAAGCAAGCGAACTAGCTAGGAGCATCCATCCTATCATTGTATTTTGAATATGAAAAGCAGTTTTAAAACTGGGGACAAAAACCCCTCTTACATTGTCGAGCATCGCCATCGAGAACATCGCTACAAAAACCAGTGCTATCATTCGTTTAGTAAGTTTCATCGTTATACCTATCCTTTTTAGTCAATCGTCATGATTATACATTAAAACACAAGGATTTGACATTAAATATTTTTCATATCGAATCAAAGCGTTTGGATCTTCATCAGTAATAAGTCGAGTAAAAATCAGATGGCAAATGCATATAATTGGGTATAACTGAAAAAACGACAAGTTAAGCGAGGTAACCTATGACTTTTAGACTACGAATAACCCTTGCTATGATCGCTACTTCTGTAATCATCATCCTGACAATCGGTTGGGTCGCAATCTATCTATCAAAAGATACTATCGAACATAGAACGCAGGAATTTCTGTCCACTGCGCTGGTTAATCATGCTACAGATATAAACCAGCTGATTCTGGCTGCAGAAAAGGCGGCTGACAGCATCACGGATGAGGTGCTAATTACAATGGACCCATACCGCTTCAAAACAGACGAAGAATACAGACAGCGTTACCTCAAAAACATAGAAAGCGCCGTGCGGCTCTCTGCAGAAATCACGACTTCACATTCTACTTTTGCGATTTTCATAACCGATGATCAAAGCTATACCATTTGGTATGCCGACAAAAACAAAGACGGTCTACCTGAACGGATCATCACTGAGGACCTTTTGGACCGAATCGCTGTGCCTGAGCTTGTCCTTTTCAACTGGACCGATAACGAGAAGCAGTGGATGATCACCGACTACACGGCAGACTATTTCACCGTTGTAAAACCACTTATCATAGGAGATACCCTCGTGGGTTTCACCGGAGGCGATGTTTCCAACGACCATATTAAGATCCTCCTCAGAAAAGTGACGTTTATCAATTCCAGCAAGTCTTGGGTGCAGCTCCATGACGGAACTTTGGTATCCTATCCCAAAGGCGCTCCCTCGGCATACCGAATAGACACTGGGAGCATCTCCTCACTGGACACCGCTCTACCCGACTTTTACAAGATGCAGACCTTGCTCGTAGGAGCGTTGGGCCTTTCAAACGATTGGCAGCTGATCATGACTGTGGAACTGGACGACGTCTATCGGGGCCTAAGCCGGATCTATTACATCATCAGCGTCATCATGGTCGTCGCACTTGTTCTATCAGTCGTCACATCGACAATTGTCGCTAGACGGATCGCCGAGCCTTATAGCTATCTGGCTTCCGCCATAGAATTCGTCGGGACAGAAAAGCCTGATGTTCACATCGACGACAGATACATCAAACGAGTCGATGAAGCCGGAACCTTGTCTAGAGCGATCGACAGCCTGCTGAAAAGACAAAGGGAAAACTATGATACCATAAGGTCCATCAATCTTGACCTTGAGCAAAAGATCGAAGAAAGAACCAGACAGCTTGTCCGTTCAAACAAACAGCTGGAAAAAGCCTTGAATGAGACCCACGACAAGCAGGATGCCCTGATAAAGACCAATGCTAAACTGGAAGCGTCACTTAAAGAAATCGTGAAGACGAAGCAGCAGCTGATATCAAGTGAGAAAATCGCTTCGCTGACCCATGTGCTTATCGGATTCTCACATAATATGAATACTCCACTTGGAAACGCCCTGACACTGATTACCTTTTTGCAAAAAAAAGGCAAGCAGATTAAAAGTGAATATGATCAAGGAACCTTATCACGCAAGATGCTTATGGAGTTCATCGACGATTTGAACGAATCCACGGCGCTCATACTGAAAAATATCAACGATACAAAAAACTATGTGTGCAGGTTTGAGGAGCTCTCGACTTCACGAGCGCTCCCCATCAGCGAAAGCGCCAACCTGAAAGAGCTTATCTATAGGCAGTTCGAGGCTGTAAAACAAAGGCACAGCACGCAAACCTGCTCGATCACCGTCGAGTCCGATGCTGATCTGGACAGGACTTTCGATACCGGTTCTTTCGAAAAACTGGTTTACGAGCTGATAGAGAATTCCTTCACCCATGGCTTTGATTCGATTTTACATCCTATGATCGCCTTTTCGATCACAGAAGATGCCAGTGATCCCTCTTACCTCACCATCAAGTATAAGGACAATGGCGTAGGCGTGCCTATCGATAAAATAAGCAATTTGTTCACACCGCTTTATACCACAAAGCTCACAACACATGACGGTCTAGGGCTAAACATGTTGCACAATATTGTGACTCAGGCGTTTGACGGCACCATTGAAGTGGATGTCAGTAGGGAATACGGATTAAGTTATCTGATAAGACTGAATCTCGACCCTACACATAGAAAGGAAAATGAAAATGAACACAAAAAAGATTAAGCTATTCTCATTGTCTTTGGCATTGGCTTTACTGATAAGCAGCTGTCAGGCAGGACCTCCGGATACCCTTGACAAGGAAGACAACGGTGACACTCTCAGGTTCATGCTGCTTGAAGAACCTAAAGAACTTGATCCGACAGAAGCTAATGAAAGTTATGCAAGCCCTGTAATCTATCACACCTTCGAACCGCTCCTAGTGATCGATCAGAACGGCGACCTGATCCCAGCAGCTGCAAGCTCTTGGGAAGTGACCGACAACAACAGAACCTTCACCTTCACCATTCGCAAAGAAGCGAAGTGGAGCGACGGCACTGCTCTCACCGCTTATGACTTTGCCAGTACCTACTTGAGAATACTGTCTCCAGAAAGTCCTACGCAAAACAGCGGTCTGCTGTCACCTTATATCTTAGGAGCGACTGAATACATGGCAGGAAACCTCGATGCCGCCGATTTGGGTATCAAGGCTCTCGACAACCATACCCTAGAGCTTAAGACGACCTCCCCCACCCCATACTTTCTACAGGTGCTTGCCTTCTCGAATCTTTCTCCTGTCAGAGTCGACATCGTCACCGAAAACGGTGAGCAGTGGGATCAGTCAGCGCAAAGCTATATCGGAAACGGCGCGTTTTATATGTCCACTTATGATTTTGGGAAGAAAATCGTACTTAAGAAGAACCCTAACTACTGGAACGCTGATTCAGTAAGGCTTGAAAGCATCATCTTCAGCTTTAGGCAGCAAGGTCAAGACCCCATTGACGCCTTTCTGGAGGATACCATCGACGGAATCTATGAACTGACCGCGAACGAACTGAGAATACATCCTGAACTCGAACCTGACGTCTATACCCATATCGCCCCAAGCACCTCCTTTATTGTGATCAACCACGACCGACTGCTTTTAAAAAACAGCGACTTTAGAAGGGCGATCGAAATGGCGATCGATAGAAAGAAAATTGTCGATCAGGTGATACTTGGAGCAGGCATCCCCAGCAAGTACCTCGTGCCGCTTACCTATACCATAAACGCGGAGCCCTTCCACGATTTTACAGAACTTGATAAGGCGCCCGATTATCAGGCTGCAAAACTCATCATCGACGATTTGAAAGCAAGAAACCTGATTACTGACAAGCCGCTTCGGATTTTCGCCATGGATTCAGGTCCTGACGCGGATGTGGCAAATGAGATCGCACATGACCTGGAAACTAAGCTCGGGCTAGCTGTCGAAGTCTCCACGTATCCATGGGCGGAACTATTCTCCAAGTCGATGGCAGGCGAGTACGACCTGATCATGCTGGGATTCGGTGGTGATTATCCGCATCCGATGACTTTCCTAAGCAACTTCATCGAAGATGGAATCCTTACTGACATCCTCAATTGGCACAATCCGGAGTTTGACCTCCTATTGTCCGAAACGCTTCAGACCACAGATGAAAAAATTGCCCTTGAACAGTTCAGAGCACTAGAAGCGATGATCCTTGATGACCATCACATCATCAACCTCTATCACAGAAAAAAAGTGAATCTGATGTCCAGCAGGATCAAAGGATGGTACAGGAACAGCATCTCCATGTATGTTTTCACACACGCATATATAGAATAAAAAAAGAAAGGCTATCAAATATCTGATAGCCTTTTTTAGCGATGGACTGCAAACTGATTCTTTCCGTTTCGTTTAGCTTCATAAAGTGCGTCATCCGCTCTTCTGTAAAGAGCTTGAACCGAATCCACGGGTCTTCTGATCGATATTCCGGCACTTATGGTCACATGAATCGGCATGGTTTCATAAAACACCTCTTCAAAAGCCACCGCGTCAAGTATGGACTGGACACGATCGAGAATGATGTCGTGAGGCATATCGAGAAACAGCACCGCAAACTCCTCACCGCCGATACGGCCCAAAAGGTCGTCACTCCTCAGCTGCCGTCTGATACGGTCAATGATCGCTATCAGAATATGGTCTCCTGCCAAGTGCCCGTATTTGTCATTGATCACTTTGAAATTGTCAAAATCAATGAGAACGAAGCAGATTCCATCGCCAGAGTGGTCCGGACTCGCCATGGTGTTTTCAAGCAGTTCAAAGAAGGTTCTCCTATTGGCGACCCCTGTGAGGGTATCCCGTGTGGCCTGATTGATCAATAAGTTGTTTTGATTCAGTTTTTTTGTGATGTCGATGATGGTTCCTTCATAGTAGAGAACCTGGTTGTCTTTGTAAATACAGTGGACATTCAGTTCGGTCCAGATGACAGTGCCGTCCATCCTGACCATCTGGGAGTAATAATCCTTTAAGAATCCCTTATCGTAAAGATCCTTTTTAAATCGTACCTGGTCCTCGGTGGTGATAAAGGGATACTTGCTCTGATGCGTCTGTTCCGCTCTGAATTCCTTGACCGACATACATCCGAAGATGTCTAGAAAAAGTTGATTTCCATAGATGATTCCTACTTCAGACGCCTTGAAGATACCGATCGGCAAGGTATCCAGCAAAATCTTCAGACGCTGCTCATTTTCAGCGATTTCTTCAAATGTCTCTTTCAGAGTCTTCGAGCGTTCCTGCACCAGTTCTTCAAGCTTTTCCGTATAGTGCTCGATTTTTTCGTTCATCTCCCTGATGTTTTTGGCAAGTGCCTCGAATTCGTCATTACCCATAAACAAAGGGTCCATAAATCCCTTTCCATCTGTGATGGATACCACCGTCTGGTTCAATAGCTCGATCGGATGGATGATGTTATTTTGGATGAAGGACTTCATGATGATCAAGATGATCGAAAGAACGAATAAGCCGACGATCATCACAGGAAACAACTTGGGCCGTGCGCTGATGGACGATGTGTCATAAAAGGTGACGATATGCCATCCGACTTCTGTTATCGGGGCTAGAGTCACCCTATCATACAGCTTGTCATTGATGTCGACGGTGATGATCTCATCCGGTGACTTAAGATAGTCCCGTATGCTCTCCTTGGCTTTGATGTCTTGTATCTGAGAAAATATCGTATACTCGAAAGGTGCCACTTCCTCAAAGCTGTCCTCGTAGATGTCATCGTACTCCTTTGACAGCTGAATCGCGCCACTGCCGTCTATGAGAACTGACTTGATCCCTTCGGATGACTCGGCATAAACCTTGTTGATTAGCGAATCGAGTGTCATTCCTGTTCCTACGATTCCAATCGGGTTCTCCCTATCATAGACGACCGCATTGACCCAAATTCGAACTACACCTAAAAACCTATCGGTGTCCACATTCAGATCATAGGTTTTGACCCTACCGATCGTGTTGAAATACCATTGATCGTCGTCCAGCCTTTGATTTAGGGTCCCCATCGGTTTTTCAGGAAATCCCTCCTCCTGATCCGCTACATAAAAATGCTTGCTCTTATCGACAGCAACAAATAAGTTCTTGCTCCTCATGATATCTTTTACAAAACTGAACTGTGCGAATGCCTTGTTTTTCTTGTCACTATTGTTTTCATCCAACAGCCATTCCTTAACTGCGATATTCTTAGCAAGCATCACGGAAAGGTCTACTTCTCTCTCAATTTCAGTGGACACCGCATGGGTGGTTTCTTTCGCACTGCTTAAAATCAACCTTTCAGTAGCGTTATTTGAAAGTAGATGATTCATAGAAGTAAAGCCTATGAGCATGAGCACGGTGATAAGCGTCAGTATACCGCCAATAAATAGATTGAATTTCTTTTTTATACTTTTCAAGACCCCACCACCTTAAAAAACCTTCATCTTAAACTCTATTTTGCCCCGTCAAAATATGCGTTGACAGCGTCGACAAACCCTTCTGTGAAACCCATATAGGTCTGTCCGAATCCTACTTTACCGTTAAATGACGCCTTCAGTCCTCCGTACTTGGCCCCAATCTGAGGCTTGCCTCCCACACTGATGCTGAAGGGACCTTCTTTAATACCAAAATTATTTTTCATTCCAAGAACAAATTTTCGTGCATCCTCGATAATCTTATCATAATCATCCTCAATGAGCGACATGGCCGATACTGCCCATATCGAAGAACTGACACCTACAAAGCCGCCTACAAAGTATTGCCCCGCATCCTTCACGGTTCCGGTGATCGCACGCTCCACCATCGCACCATGCTCTAGGGTGTCTATCATACCTATCGCCTCATAGGATGACGGGTCGATCTCAATCCAGGCCCATCGGTCCAGCCCCTTTATCCTTGACGGCCTATTGGGCATCAGATAGTATTTGTTTTCCTCGGTCATGTGTGTAATCACATGTTCAGGAACTCCGGCAAGTGTCATTTCCTGCGTATCTATTCCGTTAAGATATGGAGGCATGACAATCATGTCGGTACTTGTCGGAACCGATCCGATTATTTCGAAGGCTCCATATCCAGTCGATCCGAGCGCGTAGCTTTCTAAAAATGTCTGCTGCAGTCCGCTCATCAGATTGAAAGCATGGACTTGAGCCGTTTCGCCGCTATGGAGATCATTCATCGTCTGCAGCAGATCGATGGAGGTTTCCATCACCGCACCATCCACAGGTGCTTTTGCGCTGATCAGAATAACCCTTTCCCTATCGGTTCTTCCAGCGATGACAGCCAACTCATCTGAGAGTCTAGCTTCTTCAGCGGATTGATTTGCGATAAATTTGTAAAGTATTTCACGGGTATGCCACCTTATGGACGTAAAGTCATCTGGAATCGCCTGTGCATCTGATTTTCTGTAGTTTGCCTCAGCCTCCCATTCAGTTATGCTTTGAAGATGGATATCCGGCTGGTTGATTCCCAGTGTCAGGAAGTAGTGCTCAAGCGTCCTACTCTTGTCTATCGCTATATACTTGTAGTGCTCCTTCAGGTCGCTGCCGATACGTAGCTCGATACCTACCGGCTCGTATTCTCTTTTGAGAAGCCTTGATGTTCCTTCTACGATCTGTCCGTTCTTATTGATAAGCGTCCTATAGCCGGATCCCATATCACTGAAACCGATATCAATCGCATCTACGCTTAGGGAGTCAAGCTCAAAGGATTCTGAGAATACTTCAACGCGCTCAATCGCTTCCTCACTGTCCGTTTCACCAGCTAGCGCATCGGAGAAATCAGAGAGGTGATCTTCTCTCCCGGCAATCAGACTTTTGGCATGTATGCTTATGGTGACGCTAACCGTATCCGAACCTTCGACGATCGTCTGATCCTTACTTAAATAGCATAGTCCCTTAAGCGCTTTTATATCTTCCACAAATGGTAGGACCAAGAGCTTGGTGACACCATCTTCTACATACTGAATGGCTGGGAGCTCGTCGACATAACGCTCCCATCCGGCGAACTCATCAAGTGCGGCTCTTCCTTTTTCAGTCAGCTTCACCACTTTTCGCTTTGGTTGATACCCATTTTTTGACAGAAGCATGAGGGCGAGTCCGGCATAGTCCTGCTCGGTCGCAAAGCCCTGCGTAAGTGTGGCTTCGGGCGAATAGAGATACGTATAGGGCTCAAGATACCTGTTGCTTGGTACATATCGCAACCCCTTGAGGAGCATGAGCATTTCACTCTCCGTCTTTGTTTTTTCAATAATCATGCTGCCATAAAGCGTGATGGAAGGTACGGGAACCTGTAGCATTTCAGTAGCGCTCGACTCGGTTACGGCCTGTGAGGGTTCCACCTCAAGCTCCAGCTGGGTCGCTTCGTGTGCTTGTATTTTCGCTAAAACACGTTCAGACAGTTCAATGGAGTAACTTTCGTCCCTATTGGGCTGGGTTCCTTTTACGCACAAGTAAGTAGCTACATCACCGGTTGCGATTGTCATATCCAGCACGTCAGCAAAAATCGTGCCGATGCTAAGACTCTCCTTTACCATTCCTGACAGGTCATAGACAAGGATGCCGCGTCTGTGCGTGCCGTCATAAACGACCGATTCCTCATTTAATGCCAATATCAGCTCCTCCGACTGATAGGACAGATAGGCATTGGACGGATCACCATATTGGTTCAGTCCGCTAATCGTCAGTATCTCCTCGATTCCACCTGTTGAAAATCCATCCTCATAATCCTCAATGCTGACCTCGAACACCAGCTGGTCAGGACCGATATCCTCGTTGTAGCCGTCGGTGATTGTGGCACTGAGTATGTTGAATCTGAAATCCGCCACTCCATCCTGGTCTGCGTCCCCTTCAAAGGAGACGACTGCGGATAATGGTTCTCCAGAACTCAAGGGGGCCTTCGTCATGATTCTAATATCCTCACCGTAAAGCTCGATAAATAAATTTGATTTCAAATCGGTCAATCCGCTTGGTATCTCAAACAACCATTTCGCCATATTCTCACTTCCAGGCGCAATCATCCTTTGACTGTAGTTTCCAAACGGTATCATGGCGGTCTTTGGATGGACAGGCACATAATAGGCTCCATTTGCGGTCTCCAGTTCAAGAGAAACCCGCTCTGAAGGATTGATGTCAAGCAGCGCCTGCCTGTTTGAGGTGAAGCTTCCAGTTACCTCACGTAGTGTGAGACCCCTTATGCTCTCTCCCTCCTCTGCTATCACAGGCTGATCAGAAACCTTGGCGATTTGAATGCTAAAGGTATCTGACAAATGCTCGCCTGCGACTTTTGAAAGCGATTCGACTTCTAGCTCAGATGGGACCATTTTGCCGATGATCGGTAAATGAATGTGGCCATAGGTCACGTCATAAAAGTGCAGTGACATCGTGCTTACCGATTCCTCAGGGATCATGAAAACAAGGATGCCCTCTTTTGTCTTGGCTCCTTCAATCCTTATGCTGACATCGCCAGGCTTTGGAAGACTCGCATTTGTCAGGTAGGTAGCGCTTGATGCGGGGTAAGTCCCAAGCCCGTTTACTTCTAGGAAAAAGTGGTTCTTAAAATCAGGTATCATGTAGTCAGGTATCATCATGACCTCTTCGACAGGATCAGGTCCGCTCACATAAGAGGATGGATGGTTTGAACCGTCTGGATAGACGGTCACAAGCTGCTCCTTGAACACATTTTCAACCGACAGATCCACCGCGACAAACTGATACCCGCTAGGAGGGCTAAGACCGTCAAGCCTGCTCAAATAGTAGATGTCCTTCGCAGAAATCTCCATGGCCTCACTCGACTTATTCTTGCCAACAGACATCCTGCCGGTGACGATCGTTTGGTCTTTGGGGATGGAACGGCCCGATATCAACTTCGCGGTCTCTTTGTCATATTGACTTAGACGCCCTATGTTCTGCTCTTTGATCACCCCGATATCGCTCGCATCACCGCTTGTTTTTAGCGGTGACAGTTGAACAAGCTTAAAGGATCCGAAGGTTTCATGATTGCCGTACTCATCTTCCTTTTCAATTTCCATACTTACCTGGCTCAATTTCGAATCCGGTAAGTTTTTCACCTTATCGAACAACTCATCCATTGAAGCTTTCAGCACATCGGGATCATCTGTCAATACATAAGATCCCTCAGTGGCTCCGGCTACGTATTCAAAATCCTCCTCGACGTCCACATCGCTTCCAAATCCGACCCATAGCGTCCTTACGCTTTCATCTTTGAGCTCTTTTACAAATTCCATCAGACTCTCATCCTTGGAATCCAGAGCCTCATCTGTGATAAACACCATCATCTTCTTGGTTGACGGGTAATCCTTAAGGCTCAGTATTCCACCATTTATGGCAGTCGGTATGTTTGTGGGACCTCCAGGTGTAAGGCTGTCGATTCCCATCATCAGTTTGACTTTGTCAGAGGTCAGACTTTGAACGTAATAAGTGCTGCTGTCAAATCCCATAATTTGCACTCGGTAAGTATCCGGTAGCGACAAGACATAAGATTTAAGCAGTTCCTTCATGTTATGGATTCTCTGCCCGAATCCTTCGTCAACCTCTTCCATCGAACCCGACGTGTCGATCATGAAGGTCACAATCGGCGTATCGCCAATACTCGCCGCAGTCGGCCTCTTATAGCTTAGTTTGTAGGTGTGGCTTAGCCTTTCATCGATCGCATCAAACACCTGAATCAGAGCGGACTGGTCCGCGGCGCTGAAATACTTGCCTAAACTGTTTTTTGCAATCAGTTTGAGCGCCGTATGGTCTGGATTCTCTCCATATCCGATGCTGTAGACAGGGATATTCGAAGCAGGTAGCAAGGAAAGCACCTCATCAAGCGTCAGCGATAATTCCTTTAAATCATTCTCACCATCCGTAAACAGCACGATAATCGGTCTTGAGGCACCTTGCAGCTTCTCTATCGATTGCTTGAGGGCTTCATAGAGTGCTGTATCTCCACCAACAGTCAGCTTATCGATATTGACAGTCGCATCCTTCACACTGGTACCGCTTATCATTTTAACCGTCGAATCGAAGTCAACCACTTGCACTTTCGAATCTTCAGGGAGACCTTTCACAAACTCTTTTGCAGACTGTAACACACCACTCAGCTGCCCCTTCATCGAACCCGATGAGTCGATCAGCAAGAAGATATCGGGTGCTGTAAGCACACGCCTGAGGTCCATGATTTCAACCGGAACTCCACCCTCGTATACATTGGTGTTGGCAATCTCCGGTTCGATAGAAGCAGTAGTGCTGTCAAGCAGCGTAAACTCATATTCCACTGCCATGCTGTCTTCCACAAATTTGCTCATTTCTATGCCTCGGGCATCGATAGCCTCACCGCTTGCGCTTATCGCCGATGAGACGCCATAGGGCACATCCACAAGCGTCACAAGACCCGAGCTGACACTTACGCCTCTCACACAATAATTTGAGATGATTTCACCGTTAACAGGCGAAAGATAGACATCCCACAGTCCGGATGGCAGATAGATCATAAAGTCGCCATCTGGTGTGACATCCATTTTCAAATCGTCTACATGGTAGTCGGGATGCAAAAGATATGCGCTTTCATCACTGGATTTCACACTGACGCTCGATACATGGGACGCGCTGACTTTAATCGCTCCCAGATCTTCTCCATATAGATTTCCATCGCGTTTTAGAAGGTCTGTCAGTTTTATTTCAAGCTCTCCTGCCGATGCGGATGAATCCCAGTCAAGCTGGCACTGTACGATTTCTGTTTCAGGGGGCAAATCCGTTACCGAATAGCTGTCACCGAGACTGTCCTCAAAGTAGTATCCTTTGTTATATTCCCTTAGGTACTCTCCATTTTGAGCTTTGACACTCACGTACATCGCAACACCGAATTGGTTTGAGTTGAAATCGAATGACAACTTTTTCATGCGGCTCTCGTCGCCCAGGTAAGAGAAATAGAAAGGCGACTCCGTATTTTCAAGGTCGATCACAATCCTCTCCTCAACAGGAAGCAGATTTTCCCTAACCGTGATCAGATGATGCTCTTCATCCGACGTATGGGCTGTAGCCCACCAGATATCACCGAACTCATCCATTATGCTGAAGGTGATCTGCCCTTCATAAATACCGTAATCCGTACCCTTCTTACTCTTTATATAATAGGACAGGTCATCGATAAACTGTCTGTTCTGCTCGTCTGTCAAATCGTCTTTAAAGGGGATGTCAAGGTAAAAGAGGTCGCCATAGATCGTGCGGCTCACCACTTCAAAATCCGAGTTCAAGTAATCGACTTCCAAATAGCTCGTACCTTCTGAACCGATATGGCTATATGCGTCCTCACTTCCCATGGGATTGATCGCGGGCATCGTCTGCGACCATTCCAGTCGAGGAGTATCCTCAAATAACCAGACCTGCTCAAGTTGACTTTCCCTCAAAGAGAATCCCTCTGATCGGTCGGGTTCAACCAGTCCGGTTTTGTCTTGTACCTCTTCGTTTTTTTGCTCCCTACCCGTGTCATCTCCTGTGCCTTCTTCTGAACCTGTATTTTTACAGGCGACTATATTGATCACAAGTACGATCACTAGTACCAGTGCCATAATTTTACGTAAATGCATCATAGAATTACCTCCTTCAAACCAAGTTGGATCCATATTTCACATTTACCCGAAAGATACAAGGGCATTCAAGATAAAATGAATCCGAATTCCTCATTATGCGACCGAAAACGCTAAAAATGGGGCCAACCGCCACTTTAGTGTGATAAATTTCTCATTTGTGGTATACATAATAATATAAGGAGGTAATCATATGAAAGCATGGCAGGGAGAAGCTGATATCATGGCACCGATAGATAAAGTCTGGCACATCATAGATGGCAATGAAGAAACACTTAGAAAACTAGACCCCCATATCATCTCCAGCAAGACCTTATGTAAAACACCTGAAGTGATAGGTTCAAAATATGATCAGGTTTATCGCGATGGCAATAAAGAGCTGCACTGTACCGTAACGGTCATCGACTACGATCAGTCCGATGGTCTGATACGCTTCACCGTCGAATTCACCCTTGGCGATATGTACGATATCACCGAAGGCTATGAACTTAGACAAATCGACGAAAACACGACCCATATCATCTACAGGACCACCAATCAACCGATCGGGCTTAAGGCGAAGATGTTGATGAAGCTCATGAAAAACGAAGGCGTCGTCGAGCAGCATATAAGAATAATCAAGCAGTTGGCGGAAGCTAAGCAACATTGACCATAACAAAAACGGTCGCCCATATATCGGGCGACCGTTTATTATTATGTTATCTTCTTGAGTTCTTATCCAGATACATACGCTCATCGGCAGCGTTAAGTAGAACCGTCTTATTCAGTTCATGATTGTGACTGCTTGAGATTCCAAAGCTGAAACTACCGGAAAACACGTTTTCTCCGTCTGTGATTTTCAGCGACTCAAATTCATTTCTCATCGTTAAAATGCGTTCCATAAGCCTATCGACCGAGCTCTCGTTGAACAAACCCACGAACTCATCGCCTCCGATTCTTGAAAACGCATCCGCTTCACGGTAAAAATCTTTTAGCATGCTGGTGAATGTCTTGATATACTTATCCCCGGCGGAGTGTCCATAGAGATCGTTTACTACTTTGAGCCCATCCAGATCATATAGTACCACCAGTAGGGTCATGCCGTTTCTCTTGACCAGATGAAGCCTATCGTCAAACACGTGATCAAAATAACTACGGTTCATCAGACCGGTCAGTCCATCATATCTTGAAAGAGAAAGTGTCTCGAGATAGAGACTCAACAGACGATGAAGCAGTGGCAGCTCGTCACGTATGAAGTTTGCCACCGATGCGTCTCTTTTATTAAAGCAGCCTTTTGTAAAACCATCAAAAGTAAATACCCACTTCAGCTCGTCATCGATGTCGACAGGTACCACAATAGTGGATTCAATACTCCTGTTCAAATCGGAGGAAATTACCTTCGGATAACCTAAGTCTTCCAGCTGCCGTATGTTGTCTATGATGTGCGCTTGTTTGAGTTTGACTCCAGACTCATCCCATACGAAACTCTCCTCGAGCTTGATTTGAAATTGATCGATCTCGTCATTGTCAAATCCATAATGCGCCTTAATTCGCATCCCTCCGTTTTTATCCACTTCGAGAACCGTACTTTGATCACAAGCACTGAAGATGGATGTCAGTTCCACAAGCAGCGCTTTGATCAGATCATCGATGGATCTGAATTCCATCAGGTTGTGGTTCAGGTTTAAAAACACATCCTTGACTTGATGGAGCATCTTGATTTCTTTTTCCATCGCCTTTTTATCGGTGATGTCCTGCATGATTCCCACGAGGCCTTCGACTTCATCCTCTGAATCGAGGTGTACGGCCTTATTGAAAATCACATCTCTGATTGTCTGGTCAGCATAGGCGACACTTGCTTCATATACCTGTTGTCCCCTAGAAGTCATCAGATCCAGGTCCGCCTGATGGTAGATGTCGGCCAGATGCTTAGGGGCTATGTCGTAGACGGTCTTATCGATGATCTCTTCCCTAGCTCTTCCTAGGTATTCGACAAAGGCCGCATTGCAGTATTTATAAACGCCGAATCTATCTTTATAGAAAATCGGATTAGGCAAAACCTCCAATAGGGATCTCATAAAGTTAAGATTGGTGGCCAACAAGGCATTGTTATGATGATCCCTGGTGACGTCCAGCCCTATACCGATAAACTTTAAAGTTGTGCATGATTTACTAGAAAAAAGTTTACCGCTTAAGCGAACCCACAAATGCTTGTCCTGAGGTAGATTGATTCTATAATCACATTGCCTGATCAGCTGATTGCTGATTGCATGTTTCAGTTCTAGTTCAAATAAGGCTCTTGATTCGTGGTGAATCACGTGATCGACAAGGTAGTCCAAGGAGTTGTCAAAAGCGGACAGGTCCAAAGAGAGAATTGCTGCAAGCTCCTCTGATATCTCTACTTTATCGGTATTCAGATCCCAGCTCCACATTCCCATCCTTACAAGCTCCATCGTTGACTTCAACTGATATTCAACCAGCTGTTTTTCTTCAAGCGATTTTTGGAGCTTGATGCAACGATCACAGTATTTCTCATTACATCCCAACTTTTTCATATCATCAGTCCTCTCTTATCAATCATTATACTAAAGAAAACCGTCATTTTATTAAAATTTGATCATTTCCTCTTTTATCCATGCTACCACGAACTGTGCTTGTTTCCTAGGAAGGATGATTTATCTGCTAAAAAAGCTGCCTCCGAATTCAAATAGATTCAGGGCAGCTCGTAGTCATAGTGTCAAGACGTTCGATTTATTATTTTCAGCATATTCGATAATGAAATCATGGTTGGAAAGATCCGCCTTCAGCACGCAGCTGAATCCGTCTTTTGACCATGATAAGCGGAGTTCATTCTCATGCTCTGTAGGCAAAAGGCAAAACTCACCATCAAACGCTTCAAAGTCGTTTCTGAATCTCATCAGTTTGAACAAGCTCTGTACAACCGGCCTTTCGACTTCTTCTGAGATTTCATCAAGACTGTAGTTGTGCCTGTTGATGTCCCGCCCGTTTTTAGTGGATTCAAGCAATTCGATATCGTTCTTTCCACAAAGCGCACCCACATAATAGACCTGGGGAATTCCAGGAGTGAAAAACTGGATGGCTCTTGCGAGCAAGTAAGCCTTATCGTCATCGCCTAGCGCGGAGTAATAAGTGCAGTTGAGCTGATAGATGTCCAAATTGTTGTAGGCTGTCGTATTATAGATCCTCTTCACATTGGCACCTTTTGAAAACAGAGCTTCCTTTGTGAAGTTGATCTCATCATCGTCCATCAGATCCTTAACATCGACAACACCGATACCGTCATGGGTGTCGAGTGTGGTAAACTGGTTTCTTGGCGAAATCTTAATCCAGTCTATAAGCCTATTAGCCTTGCCGGAATAGAGTGCGTGAAGCACAAGCATAGGGAGTGCGAAATCATAAACATAATATCCGTGGTCCGCAATTCTCTTTTGAATCGAGTAGTGTTCATGGATTTCAGGTAAAAGCTCCACTTGCTTCTGATTCAAAATCTCTTTGATTTCAGCTAGAATATCCCATGTGTCGGGCTCGACAAAAAAGCAGTTGGTGTTCTGTTTCTTTGTGACATAGGCAAAAGCGTCCGCCCGTATGATCTTTGCTCCGTTGTCGCATAAAAACTCCAAATTCTCTTTAATGAATTTTTTGGTCACTGCTTTGCGGATATCAAGATCCACCTGCTCCTCATCGAATGTCGTCCACACCTTATCGGTCGTGCCGTCTTCAAATTCGACCACTTGAGCGGGTTCTTTCGGTTTTCTCTTGTAGATGAGGTCGATCTGCTCCTGTGTCGCAAGTCCATTTTCCCAAAAATCAGAAAACTTGATGAAGAGGTCATAATAGGGAGAAGCTTCCTTGTTTTTAATGAAATCCTTGAAGTACTCGCTTGATCTGGAGATATGGTTGATCATAAAATCATACATCAGCTCATATTCGTCGCCCAGTCTCTTTAGGTCATCAAAACTTCCATAGACCGGATCGACACTCCGGTAACTCATGGGAGCGAATCCGCGATCGGCGCTCGAAGGATAGAAGGGGAGAATGTGGATTCCCCCAAACAATCCCTTCAAATCCGTATTAAGCGCCTTTTCCAAGTCTTTTAAATCCTTACCTATCGAATTGGGATAGGTAATCAACATCACTTTGTTTTTCATAAAAAATCCTCTCAAAATTCTTGTCATCACTTGATAGAGCCGGAAACCATTCCCTTGATGATATGTTTCTGCGCAAATAGGAATCCGATGACAACCGGCGCGGCGGCCATCAGAACGGCTGTCATGATCAAATCCCACTTTTTAACAAACGACCCTGCAAATCCTCTGATTGCAAGAGGAATCGTCTGAATATCCTGCCCTACACCCAGCACCAAAGACGGTAATAGAAAATCATTCCATATCCAGATCGCGTTCAAAATGATCACCGTCACGAAGATAGGTTTTAAGATTGGCAGAATAATCCTAAAGAAGATTTGAGGTTTGGTGCATCCGTCGATCGTAGCCGCTTCTTCAAGTTCTTTGGGAATCGATTTTATAAAACCGTGAAACATGAACACTGCAAGCGGTGCGCCAAAACCGATATAGGCCATGATCATCCCATGATAGGTTCTTAGCATCGGAATGCCTGTTGTTTCTTTAATCACCCTAAAGAATGACACAAGCGGAAACATGACCACCTGAAAAGGGATGATCAATCCGCTTAAGAAAACTAGAAAGACTATAGTGGATAACTTTGATTTTGTTCTTACTAGTACCCAGGAAGCCATTGCAGAAAACACCGAAATCGTCAGCAATGAGCAAAAGGTGATGATGACAGAGGTTAAAACACTTGACGAATACCTCACGGTCGGCTTGCTCCAGATTTCTTTGATATTGTCTAACAGCTGTCCCCAGTCGTTTGGCATCGCAATCGGATCAACGATGATCTCGAGTGACGCCTTGGCGGAATTGATGATGACGATAAAAAATGGAAACATCGTAATTACGAATAAAAGAACTGTTATGACCGTGAGTAGGACCGTCATCGTTTTTTTGTTTTTAGACATTACATTTCCACCTCTCTTTTTTTATTGTAGTATACCTGCCCTATCGAGATGAATGACAGCACTACGAAGAATACGATCGCCCTCGCCTGACCTTCGGCCATGTTGTTGTATTTGAATGCCACATTATAGATGTGAACCGCCAAAAGTTCAGTCGAATTGACTATCTTATCCATGTAGATGTCAGAAGGACCGCCATTTGTGAGGGCGATGATGATGTCATATTGCTTAAAGGAATTGACAAGTGTTAGGAAGGACGTGATCGTAAAAGCTTGTGCGATCATAGGTACCGTAATGTTGATCAGCTTCTGCCAGAAGTTGGCACCGTCTATCTCACTTGCCTCCAGAAGTTCCTGTGGCACGTTCAACAGCGCTGCGATATAGATCATCATGATATACCCAGCATATTGCCATGTGAAGGCGAAGATAAGTCCGAACAGGGTCAAGTTAGGCTCTGCCAGAATAAGTAACTGTTCTATAAAATCAATCCCCAAGAGGGCCCCGATCGCTGGAACAACACTTTTGAAGATGAATTGCCAAATATATCCGAGCACAAGTCCACCTATGAGGTTTGGAATAAAGAACCCCGCTCTATAAAAGTTCTTGAATTTTATCTCCCTTGTCACTAAAAAAGCCAACGTTAAGGAAACCATATTGATTGAGATGACGCTCAAGAGCGTAAATAGAAACGTTCTGATAAATGAGTATCTAAATGCAAAATCAGAAAACATGCTGGTATAGTTCTTGATTCCTACAAAATTGGCCTTCATGCCGGCGACAGCCGTCCAATCTGTGAAGGAATAATATAATCCCATAAAGAACGGAATAATGACTACTAGTAAAAACGACAGCAGGGCAGGTGCTAAAAACAACCAAAACACTACTTTATCCTTTACATATCTATTCATTTGATTTCCCCTTTTAAAGTTAAAGGTGTGGGGGAGTCTCCCCACACCCTAATTAACCCATATCACTTGTGTGCAAACGAGGATAAGGTTTAGACTACTTTTTCAGTTCTTGTATCTTTGCTGCCAGCTGATTGATAAACTCACCTTTGTCGATATCCCCTTTTGCAAAACTCTCATATAGGGGGGCGATGGTTCCCATGCCAAAACCGTCCGCCATGTCATTTTGAAGCCATGTGTAGGCATTTCCCTTAGCAACCCATTCTGCGACATTTGCAGAAAGCGGCGTTTCGGGTTTAAGTGTGACATTTGTAAATGCAGGAACCATTTTGGCTTCGTTCACCATGTAGTTGTGACCAGCTTCGCTTGTAGCCATGTAGTTTAAAAAGTCCTTTACAGCATCTTGGTTCTCACTGTCCTTGTTCATGACATAGTAAGATGGAGCACCGATAAAGAGTGTGTTCATTTCGCCCTGTACAGACGCGTGTGGAGCGAATGCCATCTCAAAATCAACTCCGTTGGATGTCATCCATGGATCGATCCAGTTGCCCTGGTGGATGAACGCCGCCTGCTTAGTACCGAACTGTCCGACCTGAGCGTCATAGTTGCCTGTCAAGAGTACCGCACGGTCTGAATATTCGAATAGAAGCTCCACCCAGTCCGCATATTCCGATAAACGCCGCATATCCGCTTCGCCGCTATTAAGCATATCAAGTACCGTCGTGTCGCCATACTCGAGACCAGCCGACAAATAACCGTTGAAGTTATGTAAGCCCGTCACCCATCTCATGTCGGGACCTGCCGCCATGGCTACGACTGATTTGATGCCTAGTTCTTCTTTCATCGAGTCGATTTTTTCAAAAGCGCTTCTATAGGCGTCCTGGTTTGTGAGCGTCACAGGGTCGATACCCGCCTTTTCAAGCATCTCCACATTGTATGCCATTCCCCAAGCTTCAACCGCTACAGGAAACCCGTATGTCTTTTCGTCTACTACGAATTCGAGTGCTGTAAGGTCCATCCACTCTTCATTTTCGTAATGAGCAAGTTTTGATTCCCAAGTCTTATATCCGCCCATCCCTTCGATAACGAATACATCCGGTTGTCTGTCCGACTGAAACTCCGCCTTAAGCGTTTCGGCATATGGAGAATCGCCACCAGATGTTTTTATGATGACCTTCACACCTGTTAGAGCCTCATACTCGGCCGCGAATGCCGATAGTTGTTCGTGGATCTCGACCTTGTTTTGATAAATGACGATCTCCTGTTCTTCCTTCTTGGATGTTTCAGTCGTATTCGCCACTTCGGACTTTGTACCCGACTCAGAATCCGATGTCTGTGTCTGCGCGGTGGTTCCGCACCCGGTGAAAGCAATGAGTACCAATACAAGTGCCATTAGTAATGCTAAAACCCTTTTCATAATGTCTCCTTTCAAATGTTTGCTAGTTGAGCTATATAAACCTGCACAATCAGGTTTATTTTAAATTAGGTAACCGGTTTCCTGCTGACTATTAGTGTGGCCTACTTTTTTAAGTAGGCCCAAGTAGTCATTATGTGGATTCTCTTATGATCAGCTCATAGTCATGTACAATCTTTTCAGCGGTTGGTTTTCCAGCGATCTGATCCAGAACCAGAGCAACAGCGCTAGCGCCTCTGAGTTCAAAATCCTGTCTCACGGTCGTTAAGGAAGGACTGAACAGCTTTGCAAAATCGATATCGTCGAAGCCTGTTACTGCAACATCTTCAGGTACACGGTATCCATCCTGTGTTAGTGCTTTTATGGCTCCGAAGGCCATTTCGTCATTTGCACAGAAGATGGCGTCTAAGTCCTTGTTGTTTTCTATCAGGTACTTGGCTCCGCTAAATCCTGTTTCATATTTGTAATTACCCTGATAGTGCAGTGAGTCCGACTGAGTCAGATGCTGTTCTTGTAAGGCAGACGCATACCCCTTGTAGCGGGCCAGTCCCGTATTGAAATCATTGAAGGGTCCGTGGATCATCGCAATTTTCTTTCGGCCTGTCTTAATCAGATAGCTGGTCATCTCATAGGCAGCGGCATGGTTGTCGATCACCACTTTGGGATAATTCCAGTGCTCCGAATCAAAACTGACCATCACAATCGGTTTTCCGAACTGCTTAAGTCTCTCAGTCATCTCTTCTGAATAGTGGAATGCCGCCATGATGATGCCGTCCACTTCCTTTTCACGCATCAAATCGATATACCTGAGTTCCATATCAAAATCATAGCGTGTATTGCAAAGGAATACCGTATAATTGTCTTCAATCGCCCGAGATTCGATTCCATTTAGCATTTTCGAAAAAACTGGATTGGAGATATCAGGAATGATCACGCCGATAATCCTTGTTTCTTTAATCGATAAGCTTCTTGCTAGAGAACTTGGCCGGTAATTGGTTTCTTCGATCACCTTCATAACCCGATCTCTCACTTCTTGACTCACCGGCTTTGAATCATTCAAGACTCTCGAAACAGTAGCCTTGGAAACTCCAGCCAGCTTTGCAATATCTTTAATCGCATACCTCATTGGATCTCACCTCTAATCGTAGCATAGCAGGAAACCGGTTACATATCAACCGACTAATCGATTCACCACCTCAAAAAAAGTAAAAGACGGCACTTCAGCTCCGGTTACGAAGCAAGGTGCCGCCTGTATAGCTCAATGATTATTCTTCCAGTTGTTCAACTTGTCTTAAAAATCGCTTGATATTACCAGCGTCGTCGATAATCGGTTCAATCGATTCGTCCATATTCACATGATCCATGATGTCCGCGATAAAGCCCGACATATCCACCGGTTCAAACCAATCAGCGGAAAGCGCTTTTGGTGGAATATAAGTGAGGTTTGTTGAAAACACCTTTTCAATAACCCCTTCTTTATGGTACTTTTCAAACTTTTCTACGCCTTCTGTGAATAGGGCGAAAGTAGTCGCAACATAGATTCGTTTCGCATTGCGCTTTTTAAGCTCATTGGCAATGTCAAAAACTGACTCGCCCGATGCGATCATATCATCCACAATCAGGACATCCATACCGTCCACATCTCTGCCCATATACTCATGCTCCACAATCGGATTCTTGCCGCCGACAACTTTAGAATAGTCTCTGCGCTTATAGAACATGCCGACATCCACACCCAGCACGCTCGCATAGTAGATCGAACGGTCCATGGCACCGGTATCGGGACTGATGATGATAAGGTTCTTATTGTCAAGAATGAGATTTCTATCCACCTCGAACATTTTTTTGACAATATTGAATGTCGGATACATGTTGTTGAACGCCACAAGCGGAATCGCATTTTGAACGTTCGGATCATGCACATCGAAGGTGATGATGCTGTGAACGCCAAGTGTCTCAAGTTCTTGCATCGCCTGAGCACAATCCAGCGATTCACGGTACTTACGCCTATGCTGACGGCTTTCATACAACAGCGGCATCATGACGGTAACCCGTTTTGCACGACCGTTTAGTGCGGATACCACACGTTTGATATCTTGAAAATGTTCATCAGGGCCTTTTCTATTTGTAAAACCGTACATCTCATACGTGCAACTATAATTGCCGACATCGCATAGAATGAAGATATCGCGACCGCGCACACTTTCTTCAATGACGACCTTCCCTTCGCCGTTGGAAAATCTCACTTCTTTGATATCGATCAGATAGGATTCCTGCATGGCATGATTGCTACCCAGTTCTTTGATATCGTAGTTTCGCTTCGAAGTCAGAAAGTAATCGATGGTTTCTCCAATTTCCTTACAGCTCTCCAGTGCGATAATGCCTAGCTTTCCATTTGGTTCTCTTTCCGGTTGATAGTACATAATATCCTCCTCTATTTCCCACGATTAATATTATACCCTAAGTAGCAAAAATTATAACCCCTAACTAAGAGCCCACTGCAAATAATTAATTAAGTGGCAGATTGTGTTTAACATCGTCATATTTGTATATAAGTGTAATGATACACATCGTGATTATCATGTCAAAGGAGGTGTGTTTATGTTAAGCTCCATGTTCATAAAAAAGGAGACAAAAATTCTTGTCTGCGATAACTCGAAACTGACACTGCCCAAGCTACAGCATTTTCTTGAGTCGCAGGATTATACCGTGCTTCACGCGAAAAATGACGCTGAAGCGCTATACTCTTTCGCTACTCAGATGCCTGATGCGATCATCCTATCCGACGCGCCACCACATATAAACGGGATCGAACTGACAAAAAAAATAGTCTCCATGTTGGATCACCCGGACGATGTTCCGATTATCCTGCTTACAGATCTGGATTCCTCGACATCCATAGCAGCCGCCTTGAGTGCGGGTGCATATGACTATATGGCAAGACCCTTCGACTTTACAACCTTGAATCAGAGGCTAAGTCGATTACTCGCTCCTAAGATCATGCAGCGTGATTTGATCAATACTACAAAATTCACAAATTCCATCGTTGAGAATGCGGCGGACAGTATTGTCACTGTCGATAAGCATGGCGACATCATCTATCTCAATCCATCAGCGCAAAAGCTGTTCAGTTTCTTTGATATCAAGGAGACTGAAAAAAACATTAACAAGATGTTCCATAAGCTCTTTATCAACCATGCCCAGACAGTCGACATCAACAGTCTTGTCAACGGAACCTACGAGACCGAATGTCTGTCCTTTGACGGGTCCTACATTCCCGTGGAGTTTTCTGTCACAGAATTCCTCATCGATGACGACATCCACCATACCATCATACTTAAAGACATCAGCGACCGAAAAGAGTATGAGGCTCGAATCAGACAGCATGCGTTTTATGATTCACTTACAGGACTACCCAACCGCGTCCTGCTTAAAGAAAGGTTCGATGTCGAAATCAACCGTGCAAGAAGAACCAAAACTCAACTTGCAATCATCCATGTGGACCTCGACCGATTCAAAATCATCAACGACACAATGGGCCATTCCACCGGAGACGAGCTCTTACAGGCGGTTTCCAAAAGAATGCTTTGTGCAATAAGAAAAGATGATTTTATCGCACGCATCGGTGGAGATGAGTTTCTGATCCTGATTCCAGGTCTGCATAACGATGAGCATATAGGTAAGGTCGCTACAAACGTCCTGCAAAGCATCAACAAGCCTTTCTCCATCAACAATTTCGAAATCAATATCACCGGCAGCATCGGCATTTCGATATGTCCCGATGACGGACAAGATCAGGAAACGCTGATCACCAATGCCGACATCGCCCTTTACCGTTCAAAGGAAAGCGGAAAAAACGAATTCAAGACCTACACGCCCGAACTCAGCACCAAGGCGCTGGCTAGAATGGAAATGGAGTACGACCTCAGAAAAGCGGTAGACAACCAGGAGTTTGTCGTCTACTATCAGCCTAAGGTGAGTACCGTCACAGAGACGATTATCGGAATGGAAGCACTCGTGCGCTGGATTCATCCTAAACATGGTCTTGTGCCTCCCAATGATTTCATACCGCTCGCCGAAGAAACAGGAATCATACTTAAGATCGGCGACTGGGTCTTAAAAGAAGCCTGTATCCACAACAAGCGGCTTCAGGAAGAGGGATTCGATCCGATCATTGTTTCTGTGAACCTGTCGATGAAGCAATTTGAACAGAAGGACTTTGTCGATTCCATCATCAGCACGCTTGAAGAGACCGGGCTTTCACCGGAATATCTTGATCTGGAGATCACAGAAAGTATCGCCATGCTGGATATCGACAACACAGTCAGGATCATAAAATCCCTTCAGGCTTATGGCGTGCACTTTTCGATAGACGATTTCGGAACAGGGTATTCCTCATTGAGTCAGCTGGGCAAGCTGACTGTGGACAAACTGAAGATAGATAAGTCCTTCATCAGCAATATGGAGCACGTCAAGAGCGACTCGATCATCGCATCCACCATCCTCGCGCTCGGTAAGAATCTGAACATGAAGATTGTGGCAGAAGGTGTCGAAAACCTTGAACATGTCGCTTTCTTAAAAGAAAACCTGTGCGATGAGATGCAGGGATACTACTACGGAAAACCCATGACTATTGAAAATTTCACCAGTCTGCTAAAACAAAAGAATCTCCGTCGATGACGGAGATTCTTTATTCTTTATTCGCTATCTACCAGCGACTTGTTTCTTTTCTTGTCTTCATACATTTTTTTATCCGCTTGCTCGACAAAACTTGTGAGTGACATATCTGAGACATAACTTACGACTCCTTTGCTGATCGACATTTTGTAAGGAGCGTTTTCTGTTTCCGAGATGCTTTCGATCTCCTTCTCAATCCTTGACAAGGTTTCATAAGCCTTTCTCTCAGGACAGTGATGGAAGACAACTAGAAACTCGTCACCACCTAGCCTGCAGACGATATCGGTGGACCTTGTGTTATTCATCAGACTGTCGGATACGATTTTAAGATACTGGTCCCCCGCATTATGACCGAGGGTGTCGTTCACCTCTTTTAAATTGTTGATATCGATAAAACAGATCACCAAGTCCGTCTTATTCTTTTTGGCGGCTTCCATCGCCATTTCAAGTCGTTCGAATCCGATACGCCTTGTCAGCACTCCGGTAAGCACGTCATAGGTCGCATATTCAAGGATCTGGTTGTTCTTTTCTTCTAGCTGGTCGAGCATATCGTTGATATTGTCAGCCAGTATGCCGATATCATCCTTGCCTTTACTGGTCACTCTAAGATGTAGATCCTGCCTATTGTGAATCACAAGCACCTCTCCGCTGAGTTCTGAAATTCTGGCAACGCCGTCATGGACTCCATAATACATGACGATAGTCAGAACAAGGAATACCGTCGTAAACATGATTAGAGTATCCATCAAGGTCTCTTTTCCAAGTGATGTGATGTCGTGAGGTATCTCTGTGATGATCGATATATTGCCTAAAAAGTTTACATACTCCACATGAACGTTCAAGTCGGTATGATCATTTTGCCTCATTACCTGGATGGGTGGCACCTCAGAATATTGGACCACGGGATACTCCCAGTTCAGATCGATCAGCAGCGATTCACTCAATGACTTGATAAGGGGCTGGTTGACGATGGTTGCGAATACGATAAGTCCTTTTTCGGGAGCGGTTTCTTGAGTATCGGTCAGCTTCATCGAAGTATATACCAGTGTCATGTCTCCAATTTTAAAAAAACCGCTGGTCTCTGGGTAGAGAAATGCGTCGTCGATCAATTGTTTTGGAACATCTATAGGTTCGTTATTAAGATAATCATGACCCTGTTTGAAAAGCACGCGTCCATTGTCATCATAGATAATAGCGTAGTTGATGGTCTGATCGATAAAGAGGCCTCTTGAAAAATTGCTTGTTATGAATTCTTCATTCGGCTGCTCGATAAAGGCATAGGCGTCGTCCCACTTCGCCCAATCGAGCAAGATGGACTCATGCATGCGAACAAGATGACTTATTCCCGATTCGATTCTCTTGATTTCCCAGTTGAGACGTTCCTCCTCAAGAATATCATACCCTTTCATTGCCGTAGTGCTACCTATGAACAACATGATCGAGAATGAAGCTACGAAGAATAGGATAAAGAAATAGAATACTTTTGTTTTGATTTTCATCGTCATCACCCCTCAGTAATATCACTTATAGTATTGATACTCAATTTTCCCTGTTTATAACATCTTTCTTTCGCTTTATGCTAGCAATGAAGCCACAGAGGTGATATTCAAGTTGACTTTTAAATGAATTCACTATAGTATCTCAAATAGACGAGTTACAGTAAAAGGAGTTCCTAATGAAAAAGAAAAGCAATAAAAAACCGAATTACTTTCAACAACAAGAAGCCAACAAGAAAAACCCTGAACCGAAACGTGACAAAGCCCACTATAAAGAGGTGAAAAAAGCACCCATACTGAAAGTCCTCGAGAAATCCCAAAATGAAGAAGCCCACTTTGACGCCTGCTACCGATTCGCAAAAAAAATGAGCGATCCAAACAGTACGGAGATTCAAACGGTTCACCTGAATATGAAAGATCAGCTTCTCTTCAATATGGAGCAAGATGAAGAATTCACTAGGTTATGGCAGGCTCACGAGCTTCTACTACTGGTTGAATTTCCGAAGAACTGGAAAACAATGGAGATTGATACAGGCGAGGAATATGATGACGATGACTTTGATTTTGAGGATGTGGAAGAACGGTTCGACTACCTCTATGAGACAAGCATGAGAATCTACGAAAAATAGCATAAAAAAACACACGCTTTTGTCTTAGACTACAGCGTGTGTTTTTTTGCTATTTAGTAGGTCAACAGGGCTTCAGATTCTTTGACCGAAGCTTCACGATTGTCAAAGGGATTGTTTTTGACAGCCGCTAAGAATAAGTATGGATATTCTACCTGCAGATGCAGCATATAAGACACCCATTCCTCAGCGAGTCTCCTATAGACCCTATCGATATCCACTTTCAGATGGTCGATATCCACCTGCTCAAGTTCATCTATAGGTCTGTGCTTAAGTTCATCGGCCAAGTGGAAGGTACTCATAAGCACTTCTGAAAACGCGCCGTGTTCTTGTATTGTCGGATTTGTAATCAGATTTACGATCATGTCCTTATGTACAGTCAGCTTTTGATCCAGTCCCTTTAGATCGATCAGGGGCATACTCACACTGTATTTATGAGCCTGAATGCACGAGGCGAGTTCATCATATTTTGAAGCGTTCCATTTGAAATCGATGTTGGCGCTGATGGCGCCATCCCCAAGCCCCTTATCCGCCGCCACAAGATGGGTCAGTAGGTAGTTGCCCACTTCCTGATAAAAGAGTCCGATGAGCATGTTCAGTTTTTTAGTGATCATCCTCTCGTCCCGTTTTTCGATAATGCGCTCAAGCACCACGGATACAAAGAACACCTCCAGCGGTATGAAGGCGATATCCGCCACTAGGAAAATCATGATATGGTGCATATCTCTAAAGACCACATAATGTACGGCATGCAGAAGGATGGATAATCCTATCAGCGCTATTCCCAGTAAGATCGTCTGTTTATGCTTTTTCATTTGAATAGGCTCCTTTTAATTTAACAAATCGTGACCAATAGGTTCTTATCATGATGCCTGTTGACGAGCCGACAAAGTCGATTATCACATCATAGGCTGATGGTCCTCTGCCTGGTACAAAGCTTTGATGGACCTCATCGCTGACCGCATAGGCCAAGCACACTAAAAGTACTGCAGCAACCCGCACTCTAGTTTTTTTTATATCGTGTTCAAGCGCATTTGACGTCAGGATTCCAAGCAGCGCATAGGCGCTAAAATGAGCTGTCTTTCGGATAAACACATGTAGCTGATCAAACCCGATAGAAGAGCCGAAAGAAAGTTTCTCAAACAGCGCGGCAACCCATCTCATGACACCACTGCTAAGTTCACCCGAATCCTGTGCGGATTGTGAAGACAAATAAAAAATAGTCGCCATCCACAGCAGCGCCATTGTATAATCTTTGATTTTAGTTTTTGTCATAGTATGTCCAATCTTTTAGGGTAAGTCACCAAAAACAATTATAACAGGGGTATCCTTATTATTCCACATTAAAAATCCCCTACCACAAGTTGTGATAGGGGCTGTGCATTAAGCTATTTAGTCGTTGATGGGAAACTCGATGGTGAAGAGCGTACCTTTTCCTACCACGCTGTCACAAGTGACCTTCCCTTTAAGCAGGCCGGTCACTATGTTGTAGACAATGTTTAATCCAAGTCCGCTTCCGCCTTGCTTTCTATTGGTCGTAAAGAAAGGCTCAAAGATACGGGACAGATGCTCAGCATCGATTCCCTTTCCGTCATCCGAAAACTTTAGTATTCCTGTGTTTCCTTGTTTTTCAAAGGACAGGTTGATCTCACCCGATGTCCCAGGCGCATACGCATGCGTCAGGGTGTTCATCACAAGGTTGGTGACGATCTGTGAGATTGCTCCAGGGTACGAAAGCACCTGGTCATCTTGGTCGCAGCGGATATTGATCTGGTGTTTTTCCCTTTTCGTCTCATGCTGCAGACTCACCATGATCATGTTCAGATATTCACAGACGCCAAACTCAGATCTGTCTTCAATGCTCTGATGAACGGCAATTTCCTTGAAGCTCTTGACAAGCTTTGCCGCCCGGTCTAGATTATGGCCTATGATCTTCGTGCTTTGATCGATATTCTCCACATAGGCGTCAAAATCTTTTCTCGAAGCCTTATTCTCAGAAAGTTTTTTATGGAACTTGTTGTTGACATCCTCTAGATAAGAGTTTGCGGTGATCGCTGTTCCAAGCGGTGTGTTGATCTCATGGGATACTCCAGAAACCAAACTACCCAAGGAGGCCAGTTTCTCTCGCTCATTCAGCTCGTACAGTACTTTTTCGAGTTCTTTTGTCTTGATTATTACTTTTTCTTCGAGCGTGCTGCGTTCCTGTTCATGAAGGCGCTTTATTTCTGCGTGAGCCTCCAGCACATTGTCCTTCATCGAGTTGAACGAAGCCGCAAGGACTCCGATTTCATCGGTGGTGGTCACTTCGAGTTTGGCGCTGCTGTCAGGGTCCAGTATGGATTCTGTTGAAGCCGCCAAAATATTGAGCCGCTTTGTGAGTCTTGAGTTCATGATTACGATTAAAACAATCACAATGGCGATGATCAGCGCCGAGATGACAAACTCGTCCACAAGCGATTGTCTCAGGTCCTCGTTGATTTGAGTCCCTACATTTTCGTACACCTTGAAAACCTCATCATAAGGTACTGCGAATCCGAGTGTCCAGTACTCGTCGAAGAATCCGAGGTCGGTGCTCCACGTCTGATAAGCCCTTAGCGGTCTTGTGATGACCACGTATTTCTTATCATCGATCTCGATCTCTGTGAATACTGTTTTGTCACCGTTAAGTGGAATGGTCTTCACACTTTCAAAGGTACTGTCAGTGATAAACCGTTGAAGCCTGTTGAATCCAAGTTCCGCGTCCTGCGTGCCTTCCTCGATCCCTTTAATGCCCAAGCTTCGTGCACCCACATCATTGATAGCGAACACATTGCCGTTGGACTGGCTTAAAAATGCGAAACCCGTGTCACTTAGCTTGATCTTCTCTATACGGGTGATAATATCTGTGATCGGCACATCATAACCGAAGGACCCTTCAAATCGTTTGTATTCATCGCTCCAAAGGGGAGTTCCGAAAGTCAATACGATCTCACCTGTCAGTCCGTCCTGAACTGGTGATGACGCTTTTGAAAGCTCCGAAAACGATCCTTTTTCGCTTTTTACCTTTGCCGCAAACTCATAATAATCCTCAGTAAGACCAGGATTGAAAGTCTCCCAGATAGGCAACTCGTTCAGTTCAGGGTAAAGGTCAAAAATATTCTCTCCGATATTCGACCACGGCGCAAGTCTGAACATGCCTTCTGTGTCGGCACCTTGGTAATAGACCTGCAGCTTGTTCACGCCATGTTCTGCGAAAGCCGGCATCACCATATCAAGAATCATCGTCTGCCTGACAAGCTGTTCGACCCCGTCGAGCATATTGCCCTCCTCGTCTACCTGAAGACCAGGCACGAAAACGGTAGTAGGCTCATCTGACGAGTTCTGGTACCATGCACCGTTATACTCCATCTTGTCTTTAAAGAAGCTGAGATTGTCTAGCGAGTCGGCCAGTACAAGAAACTCCTCTTGATAGTCAAAGGTAGTTTGAGCGATTTGTGCAAGAATCTGGTTCTCCTTCATGATGGCGGACATATCCGCTTCGATGTTGTTGCCTATTTCTGCGATATAGTTGTCATAATATTCCTTAACAAGCTCATTGACCTCATTCTCCATCGTAGTCAGGGACTGTTCAGTCAACTTTCTTACATTGTTTTGTGTAAAATAGATCAGTGTGGTCAGTCCAAGAAGCACACAAACAATGGTGACTGCCGTCAACTTTAAATTCAAACTTTTTTTGAATCGATCGATAATTGGTTTCATCATACTCTCCCTAACATCAAAAGGTAATCTATAGCTTATTTCTAAACTGATACCCTCGATATGAACGCTTAATCCGATAAATAGTTTAAAAAAACAGAACGCTTGCCGCTATCGCTAAAAATATTCTATTGAATTTTTGTAAACATTATTGCTTTTTTATGAAAGACACGTGTATACTCAGTACAGACACTTATACTAACCATGAAAGGAATCCCTATGAAAAACAATTTATTAGTCAAACTGGTAATCGGTATCCTCGCAGGCATTGCCATCGGCCTTGTCTCTGCGGCAGTCGATATGCTACTCCTTGTCCGTCTGATGTCTACTTTCAGCAGCATCTTCGGCAACTTCCTAAAATTCATCATTCCATGCATCATCATCGGCTTTGTCGCCCCGGGTATAGCAGAACTCGGTAAAGACGCGGGCAAGATGCTCGGATTGACGGCGGTCATCGCCTATTCTTCCGCAGTAGGCGCAGGTATCATGGCTTTCCTAATCGGAAAACTGATTCTTCCGATTGTGATAAAAAGCGGAGCGATCGAAGCGGGAAACTCACTCAATGTCTCACCCTTCTTCTCCATAGAGATGGGAACGATCATGGGAGTGATGACGGCTCTTGTGCTCGCCTTTGTCCTCGGTATTGGAATGTCACATCTTAATAATAACAAACTCTATCAGGTAATGAAAGATTTCCAGCATATAATTGAAGGTGTTGTAAAAAAAGTACTGATACCCTTTATTCCCCTACACATCGCCGGTATCTTCGCAAAGATTGCCGCAACCGGAGAAATATTCAGCACCATCGCAGCCTTCTCTTCTGTATTCGTGTTAATATTAATTTTACAACTTAGTTATATTTTAGTCCAGTACGCAATCGCCTGGATGGTCAGCGGCAAGCACCCGCTTAAAGCCATCAGGAACATGCTTCCTGCATACGTCACGGCACTTGGAACTCAGTCAAGTGCAGCGACTATCGCCGTAACTCTTACAAGCGCACGAAAAAATGACATTTCAGAAGACGTTGTCGACTTTGTCATCCCGCTTGGTGCGACAATCCATCTGGCAGGCGACACGATCACACTCGTGCTGGCTTCTATGGCCGTGATGCTCCTTTCTGGAGTCACACCGACATTCGCCTTGATGCTTCCATTCATCTTCATGCTTGGAATCACAATGGTAGCGGCTCCCGGTATCCCTGGCGGAGGTGTCATGGCGGCACTGGGCCTGCTTGAAAATATGCTTGGATTCACAGCGGCGCAGCAAGGCCTGATGATAGCCCTTCACTTCGCACAGGACAGTTTCGGTACTGCGACAAATGTGACAGGCGACGGCGCGATCGCGATCATCATCGATACCATCCATAAGAAGGATCTGATGCAATCGGATAAAGCTTCCTAGAACGCATAAAAAGGCCTCAAAACGGTAATTGAAACTTATCGTTTTGAGGCCTTTTATTCGTTTATTCAGTCAAGATCGAACATTTTGTAGACATCTACATTCTCGATGATTCTGCTTGTCTTTTTCTTGGCATTGCTTAACATCACCTGCATCTGGTCTTCGATCGATTTTTTAATCAGACTTTCGAACTCTATGTTCCTAAGCTTGAAGAACAGTAGCGCATCCTCGTCGAACCTTACCCCGATTCCATAAAGGGCTGCTGCGATATGCTTGCACATGTCAGCCTTATCCGGGCAGGTGCAGCTGAACTGTATCTCCTCAGGGCTGGGAAAAAGTCCGGATTCTTTTAAAACAAACATAGATACGAGGCTTTTAGGAAAATTCCCTTTTAACAGCTCATCCACGCTCTCAATCTGATGCTGGCAGTTTTCGAAGATATAACGCCACTTGCTTTCTGAAAGCGCCTTGATGCTGATCGCAACACGGTAAGGCTCGCTTTCTGTTCCTTGAACAAGCGCGTATACGAATCCCGATTCGATCTGAAGGTCTATGACAAAACCGTGTCTGACATAAAAACTTCCCCGTTGAAGTCTGTTCCTATACTGTCCGTAACTCTTTAGGTTCTTGGTCCAAGCTTTGCCCCACCAAGTATAGGTGATCGCTTCACCCTTGACGACAACAGGAGAGATATCAGGCAAGGTCTCTCTGAGTCTCTCGATTTGAGCAAGGGCGATTGCTTTTCTTTTAGCGACTGAAACGTATTCAGGTTGAAAATCATATGGCATTACACATCACCTACCTGTTGCAGAGTAAACAGCTTGAGCAGCTGATCATTGTCCATTTCGGTGATCCAGCTTTCGCCTGTGGAGGCAATGATGTCACCCGCCAACTTGTTTTTCTCTTCTATCATTAAATCAATCTTTTCTTCAATCGTACCCGATGTGATCAGCTTGTGAACCATCACATTCTTTTTCTGACCTATTCTGAAGGCCCTGTCCGTCGCCTGGTTTTCAACCGCCGGATTCCACCACCTGTCGAAATGGATGACATGATTGGCAGCCGTGAGATTGAGCCCCACACCGCCCGCTTTCAGGGACAATACCATAAAGGGAACATAGGCCTCGCCGCAAAATTCGTCTACAAGTCCCGCTCTTTTTTTAACAGGGGTTCCGCCATGAAGGATCAGCCCGCTCCGTTTGAAAATCGTCTCAAGGAAGTTGGCGATCGGAGTTGTCATCTCTCTAAACTGAGTGAAGACAAGTACTCTCTCTCTTTTTTCATAGATGGTCTCGCAGATTTCCTGCAGGCGTAAAAACTTTCCGCTATGCTTGAGCTCATATTCGTTGAGTCTGAGATAATGGTCCGGGTGATTGCAGATTTGCTTAAACTTCATGATGCTCGAAAGTACAAGCCCTTTTCGTCCGATGCCTTGTGATGCCTCTAGTTTAGCAGTGAGTTCTTTCACAAGCGCTTGATAAAGCACCACTTGTTTTTTTGACAATGTCGTATAGGCTTTCATTTCTATCTTGTCCGGAAGGTCCGCGATGACCGATTTATCGGTTTTGAGCCTTCTCATGATAAAGGGATTCACAACCTCTTTAAGCTTGGAGTAATCCGAATGATGTTCCCGTAAATGCCTGATGAACTGTTTAAACTCCTTGCTGGTTCCAAGCAGTCCCGAATTCAAGAAATCGAACAGCGACCATAGATCGGATAAGCTATTTTCAATAGGAGTACCCGTCAGGGCTATTCTGCCTTTAGCCCTGATTGCCTTGACGGCTTTTGTCTGTTTGGTCGTTGGATTCTTTATTGCCTGGGCCTCGTCGATCACAAGCAGGTCCCACGTCTTCAGACTGAGCTGTTGAAGTCTTGCAACCATGCCGTAGGTGGTGATGTATAGATCAGGCTGATCAGGTTTTAACAAGTCGAACTCGCTAAATTTATTGTAGATCATCTCAAACTTAAGCTCCGGTGAGAATCGTTCGAGTTCACGCTGCCAGTTGCCCATAAGTGAGGCTGGGATAATCAGTAGGGAACAGCCCTTAGACGTAATCCTTATCGATTCCAAGAGGGCGATTACCTGAACCGTCTTTCCAAGTCCCATGTCATCCGCAAGACATGCGCCAAATCCCAACTGGTTCAGGTACCTCAACCAGTTGAATCCCTGTTCCTGATATTCACGTAGAACGGCCTTGAAGTCGCTTGTGAGTGCTACCTGTTCAATCAGCGCCGGGTTTTTCAGCTTGTTTGTGACAAGCTTCAACCACTCTCCATGAGAGATACCTACATTGACATCCCTATTCTTTATATTGAGCAGATCAGCTATATTGAGCTGCAGCCTCATCGCCTCTGCCATCGTAAACTTGCCGTTTTCAAATAGCGCTTTAGCTTTCTCATAGGCTGCAAGCGTCGCCGACAACTGTTCGTGATTGACTTCCACCCACTTGCCATTTATGAGTGAAAGTCCTGAAGTTTCATTTAACATCGACTTAAGGGTCTCTTCCGAGAGCATCTCTTCGTCAAAGTAAAGTGAAGGTTCAAAACTAAGGAGCGCTTCCAAACCAACTTTAGAAGGTTGACTGTCCCCTACTTTGATGTCGATGGATATGGCGTTCTTTTTCGTTTTCCACCAGTCCGGAATCCTTGAGAGTATGCCGCAAGTTTCATAGAGTTCCACTTCGGTTAAGAACGTATACGCCTCATCCGCTGTGAACCTCAAGGGACTGAAAATCTCCCCGCTCTCTACAAGTTCTGCGATAAAGCCGCTTTTTTGAGACGCCTGCGTCACAGAAGACATCAGTTTGAGCAATTTGTCATTCTCACCTTCAAATTCAGTAAGCGCACTCTTTAAAGGGATATGCGATGATTTCTCATTCGCCATGTTCCCGTTGCTGTACGTCGCTAAAAATGCGAAAGGATACGCATTCGAATCCTGTTCGACCAAGTGAAAGAACACGCTCCCCATCACATGCAGATTGCTGTTGTAAGAAGACAGATAATCATCTATCGGACCGTCATAGTCTGCAATTTCAGACGAGAAGACAGCTGACAACTTTTCGTAGGTGGATTGGATCCACCTCTCGTCGATACATTCCATGCCGATCACATAAGGAACGCTACCTAAAATGAAATAGATGTCGTCCTTCGTCGGTGATACCATCACTTTTTCCCGCTTGAACTCGAGGTCCGCTGTTAGTGCCAATCGTTTCAAGAACTGTAGTGAAACACTATATAAGAACTTCATCGATTCGGATAAATACTCCGGTGCTTCATCAAAACCGAAAAAGAACAGCATTTTATCATGATTTTCCAAATACCGATGGTATAGATCCAGTTCAAAATCCACCTGGTCATCATCTAGTTTCAGATTGGAAACCGCATTGAAGTCCAGTCTGAATCCGTGTTCAAAAAAACAAACAGTCAAAACCTGGTTATTGATAGGCTTATCATTATAAGTCAAAACTGTTCACCCTCCCTTTTCCAAAAAAAAATAGTCCATCTGACCATTATACTACAAAATCCAATAATTCGAAAATAAAAAAAGGGCCAAGCCCTTTTACAAATAGATAAATCGCCTATCATAAATCATAAATCACAGGTCCACCTCGCAAAGATCGAATGGCGTTTCCTGATAGACATAATAGTTCAACCAATTGGAGAACAATAGATGACCATGCCCCCTCCACCTTACGATCGGTTCTTTCCTATCATCGTTGTCCCTAAAATAGTTGGCAGGTTTATCAAGGGTTAGTCCCTTGTTCAGATCCCTAAAGTATTCGTTTGCAAGCGTCATCACATCATACTCCGAGTGTCCGGTGGCATAAACCTCCTTACCGTCCTTTGAGATGATCAGGCCCACGCCGGATTCCTTAGAATAGGCTAGAACCTTCAGACAGTCAACCTTTTGCACATCCTCAAGCGTAATTTCCGTGTGTCTTGACTGAGGTATCCAGAAGAAATCGTCGAATCCTCGAAGCAGTCTTGAATGCTCGACCAGTTTCTCATGTTCGAACACCCCGAAACACTTTTTAGGCAGTGTTTTTTTCTCAATCCCGTAGTTACGGTAGAGGGCTGCTTGGGCTCCCCAACAGATATGAAATACTCCAAATCCATGGTGCTTGCTCCAATCGAGTATCTCGCAGAGTTCATCCCAGTAAGTCACCTTCTCATACTCGTAAACTTCAACCGGCGCACCCGTAATCACGATTCCGTCAAAATTCTCATGCCTCACTTCAGAAAAGGATTTATAAAACCTTTCAAGATGCGCCGCTGAGGTTGTTTTGGGCGTATGGGTATCCAGCTGTATCAAAACAATTTCGATTTGAAGCGGTGAGTTGCCAAGAACACGTAGCAACTGAGTCTCTGTGACCTCTTTGGTAGGCATCAAATTCACAATCCCTATCCTAAGCGGTCTGATATCCTGATGCATGGCCCTATCGCGGGTCATTGTGAAGATGTTCTCCTGTTTAAGCACCGCAGCTGCCGGAAGCCTGTCTGGAATTATTACTGGCATGCCTATTCCCCCTGTTTATACGATTTACTTATTATACAATACAACCTTGGTAAAGGATTAGTATGTAATTGTTATATCAGACCACACAAAAAAGACCGATACATTTCGTATCGGTCCGCTGTCATTTATTGCAACAAGTACGTAGCAAGCCTAGGTTGGTTATCGGTGTTCACATAATGGATGATTTCTTCATCAGCAGTTAAGTTCGCCATGACAAAGGCCTTGAAATCCTGAGTGTAATAGTAGGTATGCTTACTGAACCATGCCAGATGTAACACTTTTTCTTCAAGCAAAAGGGCGATCCAATCGGTTTTTGTGTCGCCGATCAGTAGATATTCATAACGGCGATAAAGTTGCGCTATCAGATCCCAATAAAGTAAAGCATAAATGCTATATTCAATTGATGACATCTTAGACTTAAGCCCTCTTATCTTGTAATAAGGGACCCCATCATAAATCTCATCAGGAAAAGCTAACTGATTATATCTAAGATCATTATATTCTTTTCTGATAGCGTAAAGACTATCAAATGATGTCGAACTGAGAGCATTCATAATAACCTCGATTCTTTTTCATACAACGTAAAACTTACTTAATTTATGCCCAAAAAGAACGATTTCAAACCCAAAAATGCAGATTTCATAGATAAACCTTTATCTGTAATTGTTTACATAATTGAATTAACTTCTTCTACCTGTCTGCCGCCGTCACAAAATTGACACAGTCAGATGGTATACTATATCATCAACTTACCTCAATATGATATATTTACTATGGAGGATTACTTATGAAACCAATAAATATACTTACAATCGAAGACGATCCGGATCTGCGTAAAATCATAGTAACCTATCTAAAAAGTGAGGGCTACGCGTACTTTGAAGCTGAAGACGGAACAGCTGCAGGCAAGCTGCTAGACGAACATGTTTTTGATGTGATCATCTTGGATGTGATGTTGCCCGACACCGACGGATGGAGAATACTAAGGAACATTCGGCGCAGCAATAAAACGCCTGTCATCATGCTCACTTCTCGAAGCGAAGAAGAGGACAAATTATTCGGATTCGAACTCGGTGCCGATGACTACCTCACAAAACCCTTTAGTCCTAGAGAACTGATGGCGAGAATTAGAGCGTTACTTGCAAGAAGCGGTTCACTCAAAGGTAGTGACCCTATCCTGCTAGGTCCTATCCGCTTCGATCCTCAAAAACATGTCGTTTCGCTGGATGGAAGACCACTCGATCTGACTCCCCTTGAATATGACCTCATGTATGCCTTCATAAAAAATCCAGGAATCGCACTATCCCGCGAAAAGCTGCTGGATCTCGTGTGGGGGATCGACTATTTCGGAGACACAAGAACCGTAGATACGCACATCAAAAGGCTACGACAAAAACTGGAGCACGCAAGTGACTTGATTGAGACGGTAAGGGGTTACGGGTACAGACTAGAGGTGCATCCATGAAAAAATCCATCACCACTAAATTATTTTTGGTAATCGCAGGTCTGATGACGCTGTTTTTCTTAGCACTTGCGATCATCATCAATCAGTTTCTGCCTAGCTACTACGAAAACTCGTGGATTTCCAATATCTCGACCGATCTTGAGCATATCGCAAACTCTGAAATCGATCTCGATCTTCTTCTTGAAGACCTTCTATCCACCTATGGAGGCGCCTATGAGATCACAAACATGCCTGAAGCCGCAGTCCAGATCGGTAAAGGTCAAAACAGTAACAACGTGACCGTGACGACAGAACAGGATGGCATCAGCCATCGAACCTTCAGCAACAAGTACGGGGTTACATTCGAGATCTTCACCACAAAGCTCGCCGACCACTGGCTGGTTTACCAGGTGCCCCGTTCAAGCGTAGATACAGCCGTTGAAATCTTTTCACAATTTTTCGCAGTCCTGGTACTGGTGGGTATTCTCTTGTCGCTGGTGGCTTCGCAGCTGCTATCGCAGTTCATCACAAAGCCGATCAAAAGACTTACCCAAACCGCCACAAGAATGCAGAGTCATGATTACACCGGCAGCAACACCGGTGTTCAGGAGGACGAGATAGGTGTCCTCTCAGGAGCGCTGCACAGCCTCTATGACGAACTGCTTCAGAACATCAACTCCCTAAAGGACGATTTAAAAAGAGAACGTACGCTTGACATCATGCGAAAGCAGTTTGTCGCCCAGGTATCCCACGAACTCAAGACCCCGCTTGCAATCATCGGCGGTTACGTGAACCTACTGGAAGACGAGCTCTATGAATCCGTTGAGGAACGCGATTCCTGCTATCTTGCGATTAATCATGAGATCAGTCAGCTGGATACCATGGTAAAAAATCTGCTCGAACTTTCAAAGCTTGAAACAGATCCTTTTTCAGTTAAACCGGAGCCGGTCGAGTTCAACGCCTATATCGGCGATCTGTTCTCAAGAGTCACCACGATGATCAACTCCTTTGAACTCGACGTGACCAGTCACATTCAGCGGTGTACCGATATTGTCACACTCGACCCGGCTCGATTCGAACAGGTGATAAAGAACATCTGCATCAATGCGATCGAACATGCCAGCGGTGCGATCAGCCTTAGTGTTAGTGAGCAATCGAACCAAATACAAGTAACTGTCTTCAACGAAGGTCCTTCCATATCCGATGTGGATATCGATCAGGTATTCCTGCCCTTTTTTAAGAATGCCCAAAAGAAATCAGGCAGCGGACTTGGACTAGCAATCGCAAAGAGGATTGTAGAAGCGCATAAGGGATCCATCACAGTAAGAAATCAAGACACAGGGGTTGAGTTCACCGTCGCTGTTCCAATCAAATAAAAACGGGATGTACCTAGATCTTATGTCAAGGTACATCCCTTTTATTGTTCACTCATTAATCCATTAATCCATGATCCACAGCATACGCTTCGATTCTCAATTTCACCTCTGAAAAACTCAAACCGTTTTCAGTACACAGATCTTTGATGACGACAGCCCTGTTTTCGATAACGACTCCGAGCAGCTCTTCTAAGGTATCGATCGACATGCCTTTGTTGACCAGTTCCTGAACGGTAGTCGGACCCTTGATAAAGGGTTCAGGATGATCTTCTTCCACAATCTCTGTTTCAACGATGGGAACCTCTGAAAGTTCGACGCCCCATGACAAGGCCACATGGTCAGATCCTATTTTCGACTTTTCAAGAAGCAGGTCAAGTGCAGGCTTAGGCAACCATGTCTCTTCGACAAGATCGCTTTCAATTCCTGTGTAAAGATGTACAAAATACCTTACAGAAGCCGTCCCTATCTCTGTGCCGTCTTCACCCTCATTAAGATACGAATAAAGGGTCTCAAGACTCTTCACCTGAAATTCCTGCGGCTGGTCTGCCACAATGTCGAATGCTTGAGCAAGTTCGGCACTTGCTATTCCAAAAGCCTGCTCAATATCTAGAAACGTGTAGCTTCCCCTGATGTCACCGGGGTCGAACTCACCTGTCAAAGTGCTTTTCGGTATCTTATCCGACTCCGCAGACCAGATTCCCAAAACATCCGAAAGCCAGACGCCGCCAAAAATAATGATCATCACGCTCAATATGCTAAGTGTTCGTTTCATAAACTCACCCCTTCTTGGTAAACTGCTCAATCACTACCGTATTTTCTATCGGGCAGCTGACTTCGCTCAGGCAATCATGACACGCGATGCACCCTGTATCCCTTATACTTGATTTTGTAGAAATTTCAATATTCATCGGACAGTTCCTGTCACAGAGCTTACAGCTGGTGCAGGAGTCCTCCTTACGTCTGATAGGAAAGATTCGTATCAAATTCGTAAGTCCAAGAAGCGCGCCGTAAGGACAAGCGTACTTGCACCATGGTCTTTCGACAAACAGCGATAAACCCAGTGTCGCAATCAATACAAGTATCGAACCGATTGCAACTTCGCTTGTATAGAAGTTGAACAAGGCGTAGAATGGATCCACTTCTAAAAAAACGAGCGTCAGGGATTTTGCGGTTAGGTAAACGACTGCCACCAAACTGAAATACCTGAAGTAGCGCATCCAATAATCCAGTTTCCTCGGAATGAAATTATTGTACTTCGATTTGAATAATCTTTTACCCAGTTTGCCGACCCATTCCTGGATACTTCCAAGTGGACACAGATAACTGCAAAGCATAGGGCCGAAAAGAATACTGCTGATCATGACAAGTCCAAATAAAATGATGGTTGACTCATGTAATTTGGGTAAATACTGATTATACGTCACCAGGCTGTAAAGTGTTTCGACACCGCCAAACGGACATATGGCATGCAGGGACAATGTCGGAATCAAGGGAATGCTTAAACCGATGTCCTCCAACTGATGATTTGCTACAATGAGTGCGATAAATACAAAGAAAAACAATTGAACGTAGAATCTTACTTTATTTTTGATTTTCATACGTCACCTCCTAAAGACGAGTATAGCAAGCCAATGTGACAATTGAGTGGCAGCTGCGTGAATATCCGCACTTTTGTTCGCAGCACTCACATCAGAGGGTCTTCTTATGTTACAATTTAGATATCAATTAATGCAATCGGATATCTTAGGAGTGAGGACTCATCATGGACGATAAGTTTTTTACCGATGGACAGACCGCTTTTTCTTATCTTATCGATTCGATCGATCAGGCGAAAAGCACCATCGAAATTCAGATGTTTATCTGGCGCAACGACGAACTTGGAAATCTTATTGCAAGAGCTCTGCTTAGGGCTGCAGACCGCGGTGTACGTATTGTCGTTTCAGTCGATATGATGGGAAGCATCTTCGAATACGCTGAAGAAAGCAAACAATCCTTTTTTCACCATTCGATCCCCATGAAGCTAAAGTTTGGCGCATGGCTCCTTAATCACGGCTATCCGGTAAAGGGAAAACCGTCAGGCTTTAAACAGAAGGTTTCAGCGCTATCAAAAGCGATGAGTGATCATGACATGATCACGATCCTCGCTTCAACGCTACAGAAAAACCATTCAAAATACATGGTGATAGATGGCAGTCTTCTGATTATCAGCGGAATGAACATTGAGTACAAAGAGTGGAAACACGATTTATGCGGAAGAAAATATTATGACTATATGGTGGCATTCAGTAGTAGGGCTAAAGTGGAACAGTTCTATCAATCGCTTCAAAACGGTGGTGATGTGAATCGAAGCCTCTCGGATAGTGAGAACTCAGACATCGACTTCATCGTCAATGTCAATCACGAGGGCAAGTCCCTCTTCAATGCGAAAACAAGCTTGTTGGACCGATTGAATCAGGCCAAAACCAGTATTGACATCGTCATGGCCTATATCGGTGACCAGGATATTCTGAATGCGCTGACGCACCTTTCTCAGCAAGGTATCAAAATCAGACTTTACATTCCAGAAGCAGCAAACCTGCAAAATGATCTGAACCGGTACTATTTGAAGCAACTCATGAGATCGACCGAAAACCGCATCGACGTCTATCTATGCAAAAACATGATTCATGGCAAGCTGATCCTGATTGATAACAGCTATCTTACGTTCGGCTCCTTAAACCTCAACAGGCAGGCCATGAATTTACTTCAAGAAACCAATATCGGTTTTTATCCTAAGTCGTTTGGAATGTTATCCGCACTAAAAGAAAACATCATGAACATCGAGAAGGATTCTACTCCGATTGGCTCGTGGAGATCCATCGAATACAATAAAACCAGGTGCCGGCTAGAAAAAGTTTTTGAGGCTTTATAGGTCCTACCTTGTACAAGAGTATGAAGTGTTAGAAGGGAAGTCAGAGAATGGATAATTCAAAATATGAACTCTATCAAATGAACACAGAACGTGTGAAAGATGATGTACTTGAGAAAAACCGCTATCTAGAGCGCAAGTTATCTGAAAAGGAGCAAAGTTTCGAGTTGGTCAAGATGGTTCATTTTGATAAGTCTATTGATCTGAAAGTGCTCAACGATATCATCATCGGATGCACTGGTTGTCTGCATAGCGTCATGTTATATCAACACCAGGTCATCACCGATCTTGACAAGCAATCCGACTTATACATGCAGATTATCGACAACAAGGACGAACTAACAGGTCATGATGGATTTTTTGTCGCAGATAATGTGATTCCTGAGTTTACTGTCGTCGTCTATCCGGTGGAGACCTCCGACTTACTGGCAGAAAGCAGCCAAGTGGTCAAACATATCTTCATGCTCTACCCTAATCGGTTTATGAATGTCGAGGTGCTTGATTTTGTAAAATCCTTTATGATTGTAAACGATGTTCTGATCAATATCGTTCTCACACGTTCAAAAATGCTTGATCTGATTGAAACAGATCCTATGACATCCGTGCTTAACCGGTCTTCATGGGCCGATAACCTGACAAATCTCGTTGGACTTAACGAACCCTTCTTCATGCTTTTTTTCGATCTTGACAACTTTAAGAACATTAACGATACCCTCGGCCACCAAGCAGGTGACGAGGTGCTGATCAATGTCAGCACTTGGCTTAGAAGCACGTTCAGAGGTTCCGATAAGATCTTCAGACTAGGTGGCGACGAGTTCGCTGTCACAGGCAGCATCAACATCGAGCAAGTGGATGGATTGGTCACAAAACTAAAAACACTGAACTCGCGCTTCAACCGCTCCATTCAAGCAAAGGTCTCAGAACCCATCTCCGTGTCCATAGGAGCCCTGATCGCTCATAAGAAATACACAGAAAACGAACTCTACACGAAGGTGGACAACTTACTGTATCAGTCAAAGCAAAAAGGTAGAGATACGATCACACTGATCCTTGAACTACCCAACTGAAAATAATTTTTCCGCATTTAAAAGGAGTCATCGATAACTTAGTCGATAACTCCTTTTTTTAGACTTTAGGCCCTAAAACAACATAAAACACAGCGATGCGATTACCGTAAGCGGTAGTGCGTAAAGAACAAGCCAAGCTGCGGATATCCCATTTTTGAAATGATGTTTCAAAAGTGATTGGGCGATAGGATTCGGTGAATTCGCAATAAGCGTCAATCCGCCTCCTGTCACTGCTCCTGCAACCACAGCGTATTTCATCGAGTCAGTCAGTGATGGCACAAGACTGCTTAGGTAGGTGATTGAAGCATTGTCGTTGAACGAGGTCAGAACAATCGCTACCACATGCAAGGGACCTTCGCTGAGATTGCTCAGCACCGGCTGAATCCACCATCCCTGCAGTCCGCCGTGAACGACAAGTCCTGAAAGGAAAAATGCTACCATGAGGGCAGGCTTTAGATCCATCCTGTTCTGATAAAATGCAGACACTTGGAAAAATCCGAGATAAAAGAGAAATCCAGCGATAAAGAGAATGGGTTCGTGTGCGTTTCAAGGGTGCATAACATAAAGAAGATATGCATCGCCATAATCCAGTAAGGCACCTTGTCATCCCTACTGTTCCAGTTGGGGTCCCTATACAGGGGCCGCTGCTCGTTGGGGAGAAGTCCAGGAATCGTTCGTTTCATTTCGTCCAATTTGATATTTTCAAAACGTTGGTCGAGCGTATGTGAAATATTATATCTAATCAGTTCCTCGTCGCTTAACACGTCCATGGCTTCGGACTTGATTTTTTCTTTGATATCCGCACTTACCTGTAAAAACCTGTCGGTAAAACCAAGGCTTTCATCAATTTTGTGTTCTTCAGAGTCAAATATCGTCTCAAGTTTTTTCTTGCTGATGAACTTTCGTTGTATATACTTCTGATACTGGTTGGTCTCAAATGACGTTTTCAAGCCCAGAAGCTCTTTTTTAAACAGGAAAAAGAAGAAGACATTGTTGAGCGTGATCGCTAGAATCGCTTTCCAACCGAAGTTCAAGAGCATGAAGGCATTGCTCCAATCCCATGCTCCTGCGACCATCAGAATCGGCGGTGAAGCGAAGTTGGAGAGCGTTCCCCCTATGGAAATATTGACAAGTAGCAGAGAGAGCATTCCATATTTGATCTTTTTAGATGGATTCAAGACAAAGAACTTTTCAGACAGCAGCATTGCCGTAACAACCATGGCAGCGGGCTCGGTGATGAAAGAACCAAGTAACGGACCAAGCGTCAGTATTGTAAACCACCATGCTTCAAGCGAACCGCCAAATAGCTTGACGACCCTCCACAAAATCAACTCGAACAGTTTCAAAATCGGTCTGCTGGATGCCATGGTCATGATCACAATAATCAGGAGAGGTTCGACATAGCGGGCACTGCTCACGTATTCCACAAATGTGTGCCAGTCATAATAAAAAGTAGTTCCTATACCAAGTACAATGGTCCATATGCCAAAAACAGCTTCAATTTCTCCACAAAAGTGGAGCAGTCCGGCCATCATGGAGGTGGCCATGGGATCCACAAGTCCCTTGATTTTTTTTTCTTCAAACAGGTGGTGGTAATGTTCCGCCTTTTTGTTAAACCAGCTTGTAGAAAAGGAATGAAGGATCGCCAAGATAAACACGACCGTCGCAAAAAGATTGAAGGGCTCTAGTTCTATTCGATGGGCGAGCATCTCAAGTATGCCCGAAAGGTTCGCATCGTCATATGCATCTATGGGTACTGGAATTTTAGTAAGTATCATAACTAAGTTTAACAAGACAATACCTCCAAACCTTCATTTATCGAATATCTGCTTCATTGTTACCCTAAATTAACGGATTAACGTCAATAAAAATAAAAACCAGCAGGTACGTAATCTTAAACGTAACTGCTGGTTCCATATGGTATATGATTGGGACTGGTCAACTAAAGGTGTTCCAACCACAGAGCGGAGCTTATCCTCTTTAGGTGATCAGACTATGAAAGATTTACAAGCTCCAATAAAGTTTCATTGATCGATTTGATGCCTTCTATATCCCTGTTGATTTCATTACTTTGATTGAGCTGAATATGTGTCTGTTGATTTACATTTTCAAAAGTCGCGACATTTTCCTCTAGAATTGCGGCGATCGAAGTCAGATTGCTTTCAACGGAGTTGAACGTCTCAAAGATATGGTCCAAGGACTCGTATTGTGATATCAGTTTACCGTCTACGACACTAAAACTCTCACTCATCTTGATAAAGACGTCTCTGAGTATTTGCATCTGTGACTGCCCTAGTCTTATCGCTTCCTGACCCTTTGTGATACTCTCGATCGCATGCTTCGAAGATTGGTCAAGCGAGTTTACGCTAAGCCTGATGTCACCGGCGAACTTAGAACTTTCATCAGATAGTTTTCTCACCTCATCGGCAACTACCGCAAAACCTCGTCCATGCTCTCCTGCACGCGCGGCTTCGATAGAAGCGTTCAGTGCAAGCAGGCTGGTTTGCTCGGCGATTGCAGAAATTCCATTGAGGAACTCCATGATCTCATTCATTCTTCTTCCCAGTTCAGATGTCGTATCATAAGCGTTTGTAATCGCATCGGTGATCACAGCCATCTGCTGGTCTAGATGAAGGATGGTATCGTCGCTTGAGCTGACATATTCTTTTGTGGCATTAAAACTGATTTCAATCTCCTTAATGGAGTCATGCGCGCCTTTAATCACAGGAGTCGATTGGGTCATCGTCTCACTGATCGCTATGGTTTGCTTAGATGCGTCATGAGCACTTAAGGTCAGTTCATTCATCGCTTCAGAGATTGACGCTGAACTTTCAAGCGACTGCTGGATCGATGTGACGCCTGTCCCTGTCTTTTCTTCCAAATCACTTGAAAGTACTTTAATCTTACTAAAAGTGTCACTTAACTTCTCATGATTCCCTTTGCTTTCGAGTTGTGAAGCTTCAGCCTTCGAAAGTGTCTGCTGGCCCCAATAGGTCAACAGAATCAACACGATAATCGATGAAATATAGGTTCCAAGATAGGCGACGAACTCACCTAATCGGATATCGTCTCCTAAAAGTCCAGTTGGATTGATCAGATAGATGACCAGGAGTGCTATCGAGGTCAGTATACCAAAAATAACTGTATCTTTTACTCTAAAATAAAGGGCCATCATGATGTTTGCCAGTATGTAAGCGTTAAACATTCTCGGTATTCCATCATTCACGATTGAAACACCTATCGCAGCGACAAAGGGAATCGAAACCAACAAGACCTCTTTCACTCGATTTGGTATCGGTAGAGCGAAGAGAATCGATGAAACGATACCTGTGCCTAGGGTGACTTTTAGAATACTTATACCATATTCAACTCCACCGTTTAAAAATGCGACACTAGTCAAGATAACAATGAATAACCAAATAAGACCTAAATTTGCCGCCTGTTGCTTTGTTGGTTTTATCATTTTACGCCTCCGGTAAACAATATTTCCATTGATTACAGTTTATCATAACAATCCGTTCTGTCACCTGTTAATTCTTCACAAAGGATTCGCCTTTCTTCTACCATTCACTGAGCTAATGTAATATTTCTTTTACAAAGCTTACCCCCATCATCATCCCTTCAACTCCTCCAAAATGATGAACTTGGGTCTCTACTTCTTCCTTCACAGCACGACATTCACAAATAAGGAACCTTCATACGTTCACCTCCAGAATTCGAATAGACGCTCCATCGTATAGAGGTGCCCACTCAGCTCCTCTGACAGCCACTGAGGATGAATAAAAGAATACACCTGTGAAAAGTTTATAAGCAAACTCAGCATCACACTCACTGCAAACACCCATGTCACGATATGATTCACGCCCTTGTTCTTCGAATGAATATATAGAGTAAAAATAATGGCAAGTGCACCCAGCACCAACTGCCATGAAAAATCGGCATTATAGCGAATCGCATATCCGAATTTCCAAAGTGTTACGATGATCGCAATCGGAGCGACCACTGAAAACAAACCTACCGAAACGAGCGCTTTTCTCCTCTGCTTATGGGCAATCTTCTGATATGCTTTTCTAGAAAAGGCATAAGCAAACATGGGAAGCCCTCTAAAAAGAATCCCGATGGAGATTGCGTTCAATTGCATATTATCAACATAATTGTATCCGTTAAGATTGAGCCGCTGAAAACTTGAAAATACAAATGGAAACTTTGGCAATAAGCTGGGCATGGCAAGCAAGTAATTGAATAGATTGACTGACATTTGTTGAATGTGGAACTCCATATTGGTTAAGTCGTTAACCGTTAAGTAGTAGTTGACACCGAACTCAAAAATGGAATCAAATCTTGTGTAATTATAAAACATCTGAAATCCACCAAAAAACATATACGGCAACAGGCTTGCAGCTACGTAGCCAAGCACTGAAGGGATTCTGCTTTTACCGGATTTTTCTTGCTCTTTTATCAGTTTAGAAAGCCCCATATACAATGCAGGAAGTGTCGCGATGCAGTAAAGTGCAAGTGTCGGTCTTGATAGAACTGCAAGGGATAACATAGTCGTAGCAATAAAAACGCGAAGTGCTGATATCCTCCCTTTGGACAGGACGTTGGATGCCAGAAAATAATAGATCCCCATCGTTAAGAAGGCGAATCCCGAAGCGATCGAGATTTCATAGATTAGTGGTCTGGCAACACTAAACCATATGCCAGAAGACGCCTGCAATACCAACAGGCCCATCATTGCCATATTGGTTCTAAGACGCCAAAACCACTTGCTTAAAACAAACATGTAGATCTTCGATAAATAAAGTATCCCGATAGCACTAAAAATGAATACGAACCAATTCGATGGAAAATAGAAGCCTGTCAGAAGATGATAAGGCATGAACACAAGCACGACAGGTGCGATGCCAAAATAGGAGTAATAGCTTCCGTCATAAAGCCCGTGATCCCATAAAAAGTTCACTTTTGCATTATTCCTTTGTCCCCAATCATACGGATTTTCAAGTGCAAGCAGTTCATCAGATGGTTTCTGTAGCAACTCGAACTGGCCTGCTTCAAAGGCATCCACAAGTTCTTGAGTGATCTGATTGCCTGATGTTGACCTGAAATCCTCTATTAAGGAACTATCACTTCTACTGTTATACCCTTCAGTAATAAAAAATGCGAGGATAATCATAAAAATAGTTATGTAATCGGCGATACGGTAGCTAAGTAGCTTATTTTTTTCTACAGATCTCTTAAGAATGTTAGAACGCACTGAAGCATGGTAAAGAAGCAAAACGCTTAGCCCTACCAAAATCCTTAGCAGTGAGAAATGAAATGGTATCGGTCTATTGATAATCAGCTGATTTAACAATAATCTTTCATCCTGTCTTAGGTTGAAAATCAATTTCAACTTACCAACATCTCCCGAAAAGTGACATGGGATGATCTGGCTTCTTTCATCGCCCCTAATGATTGTCATTGTTACATTTCCGGTACGGTAGTTGACAGTCGTTTCATCCGAATAATGAATTTGGACCGTATTCAGAATTTTCATATTGATCGTATCCACACCGATAAACAGTGTTTTGACCGGCCTATCCACATCAAGAAATTCAACCGTTACTTCACCCGAAGCCTGGTTCATTATTGAGCCGTTCTCCAAAACAAATGCATTAGTGAGAACTGCACGGTCCAGCAGAAGGTCTTCTTCTTTGGCATCCGTAAAAAGCACCGAATACGCATTAAAATTGAATACGATTACTTCAAGAAAAACTAAGGTAATCATACTTTTCAGTAAAAACCTAAAAAAAGAATTTCTCTTATTTGACTCATTATTCATAAATACCAGCTCCCTAATTCGTCAAATACCCACGTTTTTCTACTTTTACCCTAATTAGCATGATTATATTCCTCAGTTTCATTCCAAAAGCGAAAAAAAAGAACGGGCATGATAGGTTTCGCATGCCCGCTCTGTCTCGTTTTGTCATCAAACATGTATAAATCAAATAGGTGTATTTCTTATCTACGTACGATTCCGTGATAGTTTAAGAACACAATTACCGCTTTATTTCGTTCCTCTTCCAGTTCAAAGTGCGAAGCGAAATAATTATCGAGCACGGTCCACTCATTTTGGTCAACACCGCCTTCTACAAGACCACCAAGAAAATCGATGTCCTCACTGAAAATACTCAAATATAGTTCCTGATAATCCTCTGAGTCCATTTTTTTTGCATTGAATCCACCTAACGAAACCGTTAGCTCATCAATCTTGACAAAATCATCTATCGCAGCACCTACATCCTTTGCGGAGAAGAATTCACCAAATTGCATCGTATCCGGAACAAGAAGTACCAGCGTTAGTACTATGATGATCGTACTTACACTCCAAATAAGAAAAATGTTTGGAATTTTCATGATATCGCCAGCTTTCTGTCTATGGATCAAAATGTAAAAAACTTCATTGATTTGGTATTCTTATATATACCCCTAAGCATTCACCATTAACCAGTCAAAAAATAACAGAACCCCTCACCGATTAGTGTTTTTTTGAACCGTTTTTAGTGTACACTGCAACTATAGGATTTTTGTTTAGACAATATCAAAATGACATCTAGGAGAGAAGTATGAAAACCAACGACAGATACCAGCTGAAAATGGCTAGAAATTTACTCAACGAGCAAGTCTATACCACATCAAAACTGACAGAGGACCATTTCACATCACTAGTTCAGACCAGTCCAAATGTAAGTACACTCATTCATAACTTGATTGCTACCGCACCTGATGAAAACCTGCACCGAATATTCGTTATCATAAAAAGTTTCGACTGGGAATAACAGTCATAATAAAATCCGAGATTTCTCGGATTTCTCTTTTACGGTTAAAACTCGACGGTTACCTCCATGGTTATTAATGAAAGTCGCCAAATTATCGGTCCACGTAAAGATGCATCGTAATAGCGTTCCTGATATTCAACAGCTAACACATCTGTAATGCCTATATCGACACCGTGAGCATATGTACAAGGTCAATCTCGTCACAAGAAACAGGATCATTGAAATGCCCCATTGACTCCGCGGCTCTTAAGATTTGCTCGTACTCACCATTAGCCCTCATCCGATGAAATAGACGCTATGGTGATCTAATATATGGATTCCCCTAGTCGAATACTCAATTTATAGTCGTGAATTGAACTTCTCAAGTAACGATCAAATAGCTTTGCCCCCTAAAAGGCGCCGGATCAAATATCGTATTGACCACATACGTTTTCTCCAATTCCCTATGGACAACGATCAAATCCCCCATCAACAGCTTCGCATTGGAGGCCTTTATCCTTATGCCCTTGCCAACTTGGTCGATAACCTCTATGCTGTGTCTGCCGTCAATTTTAAGCTGACCTAGCTTGGTACCAGGTTCAAAACTGAACACATCCGTTTTCATATTTTCAATGAATGCATCCAGACCTTCACTATAACATTCCTTTATCAAGCTGACAGAATCCGTGATGTCGTCATCATAATGGGTCCCGCCACATACATATCCGTATATCTCACCCGAAAAGCAAAATTTGCAATCCTCACACTTGCCTGACATGTAAAATTACTCCTTTTTTTAAATTCAAATCCACCTAATGAACTAATAATACCACTAAAGGAGCAAAGACTTTGATTTGAAATTTATGAATTAACTATGATGTCTTTTACAATACTATTCAAGAAGATACAAATGTTGATGAGTCACAAGGGCCTACTCCTATAGTTGAATCCTGCTTATAATAAAAAAAAGCTGCTCGGATTCAACTAAGTTTATCCAAACAGCCTTATCGACTAGTCTTACCTATTCCATTTTCTCGTACTTATCCATCATTTCACCCTTGGCGACTTGGATATTCTTAAGCGCCACATTAAATCGGGCGACGTATTTTTCAAGCATGCCAAGCTCATAGTCGTCCACAACAGAAATCGCCATCCCAGGCTTGCCATGTCTGCCGGTTCTACCGATTCGGTGCATATAATCGTCCTGCGATACAGGCATGTCAAAATTGATGACGTGAGTGACCCCTTTAATATCAAGGCCTCTCGATGCCATTTCAGAAGTGACGAGTAGTGTCACTTTACCAGTTGTAAACTCCTTCATGGCCTTTGCTCTTTCTTCTTTGGACTGATTTCCAAAGAGAGATGTCGTAGGGTAATGATGATAGTTTAGTTTTGAAGTCACATCTTGAATCAGTTCGTTCTTATTCACAAAGATGATGCATCTGGTGGGTTTTACCGCTGAAACGAGTTTACGTATGTTCTCCACTTTCTTACGGCTATCGCATAACCAGTAGGCATGTGCCACCAAAGGATTGAGTACGCCAGCCTCTACCACCAGAAGATCAGGTGACTTCATCATTTCCTCAGCGCGGGTACGACTTCTATCAGACAAAGATGCCGAAAACAAGAGCAGCTGCCTGTCCCTTTGCGTCGTCTTGATGATAGCCTTCAGGTCCTTGATATGCGAATCCTCAAGTAATTTGTCGCCCTCATCCAGCACAATCGTCTTCACAAAATGGGTTTTAAGCTTTTTAAGCTTCACAAGATCCAGCATACGGCCTGCCGAGCCTACTAGGATATGCGGCTTTTCCTTTAGCGCATCTGCCTGACGGCTAAGCTTAACGCCACCAATAAGGGCCTGAGACCGAATGTCCACCCCTGCAGCCTTCACAAGCAGCTTAATCTGCTCATTGATTTGCAGTGACAACTCGTGTGTCGGAGTTAAAATTACTACCTGCAGATTCTTACTCGTCACATCGATTTTGTGAAAGAGCGGCAGCAAATAGGCGAATGTCTTACCAGACCCCGTCATCGCCTGCGCGATCAGATCGCCACCTTCACTGACAAGACCAAAACTCTGGGCCTGAATAGGTGTCGCCTCACTAATGTTCAATTTTGCCAAAGCCTCTATCCACGGCGCCTGAGCACCGATAGTTTCAAATCCTTGATTATTCAAATCCTACCTTCTTTCTCTTCCTCTATCTAAATGCAGATATAAATTCATCCACACTAAGCAACTTCACTAATACCTCTTTGCCTAATCGCTTATTATACACCCATACTCCCGCTTCTTCAATCCTAAATCCATAAAAGAGTAATTCCTAGTCCACATTGTCCAGCTAGACCCTGTGTCTCCCCCACACTCCGTACGGGTAGGCCTTGTGTCTACCCTCCTATTTGCACCCAAATTACATCAATCACACAAATCAAATTCCACAACGACCAGTAACATTTTTTCAACTTCAACTCCTCAAAAAAAGAGCCCATCACCTGGACTCTTAATTCTAAGTTCCTAATTCATTAACTCATAAGCTTCACGATGCAATCTAAAAATCTCACTGTGTCCAAAAGTCGTTGGATGTGGATCGTTAAATAGGAAGTTGTCATAAAATCGAACGACATCGATTTTATTTGCGCTTTCAAACTCCGAATAAACGTCTACAACCTTGTAGTTCCCTGTAACAGCATAATCCCAAATCAGAGTATTGATTCCTTCACCTTCATTTTCGAGAGTGAAAATATTACATCCATTCTTCTTGGTTTTACATCTTTCTCAGAAGGAAGCTGATACGCTCCGAGACATATTTTCCGTTTTTTTGAAGTTCTATAAAACTCAGACCATGTCTTCGATGGCGAGGATTGTTTCCCTGCCTAGGTTTTTTAGGACTTTTTTGCATGTATGATCTCGAGTAGCTCGCATGGTCGTCTTGCTGAGCTTTATACTTTTATTAACTAAATGATATTTGTCTCAGAGGCTTCTGCAATTACGTCAATGTATCTATTTACATCACTAGCATTTAATAACTTCAATATCACTTTCTTTTTTAAGAACTTAACATTAGACGATTTTCTAATATAGCGTTCAAAATCTACATCTTCAGATTTCATATTTGCAATATACTTAGTGGCTGACTCATGATGTGACTTTAAAGATGCATAGATGCAATGTAAGCAAATACTGATTATTGGTTTTACGTCATCCTCACCAAAATAGGATATGAAAAACTCAATTTTGCCAGCTCGCATAAATGGAATTATTTCTCGCCATAAGTCTTTCAAGTCTTCATCTTTGATTATTTTATCAACATATAATTTTTGCATGCGCCTAAAAATAATTAGCGTTTCATGAAGCAATGTAGTTCCTACCAATTCAATATGCTGATCAGTATTTCTAATTCGAACAAAACGTTGATTACCATCAATAGAGATATTCTCTTTTTTGAACATGTCCCAAGCAGATTCGTCATGCAGTATTGTTCTATACATAACCGTTTGACATTTAAAATCATTATTCAGATTTGATGATTTTGCTTCCTCACGCATCAATAAATCATTGATTGTGTCTTCAATTTCTTTTACCATAGAATGTCGTTCACGATTATTCTGCATTCTATGGAGCACTATATATGCGACAAAAGCTCCAATAGCTGCGTAAATCCAGTTAATGATATCACCAATGCTAATTAAATTTTCGATTAGTACTTTCATTTAAACTCCTTTACTGAATCGCTAGTTAAAGTTCACTTATACAAGAATATATTGCAAAACATATAGTAGCTGATGAGCTCAGCTACTATCCAAAAGCATATTATCAATATCTACTTAAATTCAATTTCGTATATTTTCCACTGTTCATTGTACCGAATCACAACGTCGATACCAAGCGTGCTCATTATCTCTGTAAAGTTGACCATAGTTCCCGACATCGACTTTGCATCCAGGTCGTAATAGTTCACTTTGTCAAACGCCTCACCATAAGTGGTAGTGCCATTTGTCAGCTGAGTAATTGTCGTATTGAAGGTTTTATCAAATGAGTTATGGCTTATTGCCACATTCATCACCTCACCAATTTTATCAACCCCAGAAAAAAGTGCCGAACCAGTCAATTTCATGTGCTCAGCTTCCTGCTCCAAAGCTGTGCCTTTTACATTTGGGTTCGAGTCTTCAAGGTAACTAATGCTCTGTTTTGTTACAGCACTTATGTTCACGAGAGTCTTCAAATCGTCTAAACTGCTGATCATCAGCTCACTGCTAGTCATATTACTATTAACAAGAACAGCATCATTCAGTTCAATTTTATATAACTCGTCATCTAAGTTCAGATAAATTCTGTCGTTATCCAGTTCGCTAAACCATTTTATATGCTCATTATTCTTAAGATATCTGCTGACTAACACAAGTGCCTGCTCGTTTGATGCAAGCGTGCCAGGTGCAAACTTGTTTTCACCGACACCGCTGATCATACCAAGATTGTAGGCTACTGCGATACTCTCTTTCGCCCAACTGCTGATAGTAATGTCATCAGCAAATACATGTGGCGAAACTTCTCCGTCTATAGTTAGTCCTGATTTAACTAGCGTTCTTACTAAGATCGTCGCCATTTGCTCACGGTTTAGTGCTATATCAGGACCAAACATGTTTTCAGCAATTCCATAGGTAATCCCGATACTTGCAGCCTTTAGCACATTTGGATTTGTAGAATCCTTAAAGCTCACTTCAGGATCTATCATTACCTTTTCATTTTTCAAGAACTCATAAAGCGGAACCATGATATCGATAAAACGTTCTCTAGTAATTGATTCCTTATATAGAGAAAAAGATGAATCATTTAGAATGCTAGACTGGTACAACTCATTGATTTCTCGTTCAGCCCAGCTTGAGGTAGACTTATTGTTACTGAGTGTTGCTTCGTTAGTCGTATTTTTATATCCATCAAGTAGTTCTGACTTACTCGGTATTTTGCCAAAATCAATCTGCTCTGTTCGGATATATACCGACTGGTTTGAATCAGCATCGTCAAACTTTTCATCAAAAAGAAAGACTGTTGTAAAATCACCTTGTTCAAATAGATCTTTTTTCACAGTATAAGTGATCTTCCCCTGCTCATATTGCAAATTCTCATGATCCAACCAAGACACCATATATAAGTCGCCCTGGTGGATTAAAGAATGATGTTTTAGGAACGGTAGTACCGTTCCTGACTACTTCTGCAAGTTTGCCATTGCTATACAACAAGGTGAATACATAGTCGTCCTGATCACGATATACATATACGCCTTCAATTTTAATACTACCTGGATAATCCGAATTGAACTGGAGCCCTGTAATTTCAAACCCATATTTTGATTCATTGTTTAATGGCTGGTCTGCAAATGCAACTGTAGATAATAGAATAATTAGTATAAGTATGATTGCTTTTTTCATTGTGTCCTCACTTGTTATTGTCATTATTGTGTCTAAATTAAGTGTAGTTGTGTAAGATTTGAACTTGCTTCAATTGCCCTATGAATCCTCCTTAAATCATATAATAAAGTAACACATAATATGCCAAATACAACAATTATTGAACTGTTAGTAATGTGCTTTGGCTATTTGATAAAAAAGCCACTGTCTTATAAACATTAATGGTTTTTGTCGTTTTTACGAGATTAAAATTCTTTTTGATTGCTTATTGACTTATTTATGTATCCTATTCGCTTTTTAACATCTCAATTTTTTTATAACAAAATATTACATGTGGCATGTATAAAAAGCCCTTACTTTTTAAGAGTAAGGGCTTTGTGAGCTTACTTGTAGTTTAAATGACCTTCTGGATCTTGCATAAACTCTTTTAGGTAATCCATTACGTCTTCTTTTAGTTCTGCTCTTCTTAATGCGAATTCTAGGGTTGCTTGAACGAATCCTAGTTGATGTCCGATGTCGTATCTTTTGCCGCTAAAGTTGTAGGCGTAAACCGCTTCGTCTTTTGCCTGGCGCTTTAGGGCGTCTGTCAGCTGAATTTCGCCACCTGCTCCTGGTGTTTGGTCTTCTAGGTATTTGAAGATACTTGGCGAAATGACGTATCTTCCTAGAACAGCAGTTTGACTTGGTGCATCTTCTTGCTTTGGTTTTTCAACCATGTCGTTGACTCTGCCAAGTCTTGCGTCGATATCTGTCTTATCGATGATGCCGTACTTGCTTACTTCGCTTAGTTCTACCTGTTGAACACCTAGCACTGTGCCCCCCATCGCTTCGTACTGGTTGATCAGTTGCCCGATAGCGGGTTGTTCTGAAACGACAACGTCGTCTCCAAGCAGTACTGCGAAAGGTTCATTGCCGATAAAGTGCTTAGCGCATAATATTGCGTGTCCTAGACCTTTTGGATCGATCTGTCTTATGTAATGTATGTTTGCCATACCTGTACTCGCCTGGACTGTAGCCAATTGGTCGAGCTTGTTGCCTTCTTGTAGTCTGAGCTCTAGCTCGATGTTTCTGTCAAAGTGATTTTCGATAGCATGTTTGCCGCGACCTGTGATGATGATGATATCTTCAATGCCAGCTGCGACCGCTTCTTCGACAATATATTGAATGGTAGGCTTATCTACAATCGGTAGCATCTCTTTTGGTTGGGCTTTTGTTGCCGGCAAAAATCTTGTGCCAAGTCCTGCAGCTGGAATAACCGCTTTAGTGATTTTCATTAAATTCTCCCTATAACTGAATTTTATTGTCATTCTTTTTTATTGTATGTAAGTATCTAGACCTAGTCAATCGATTAACAAAATTTCATACTTAATTCATACTTTAAGAACTTTTATTACCATTTAAGTATAATCATAACCCAAGTATTTTACAGTTACTTACTTTTCACTGAATACCTTTAGAGAACCGAAATAGACTTCAGACCACGCTTTGATGCAAAATGCTTGTTATTTTTTTGCTGTTACATGCGTTTTTTTGAGTTTGCTTCCAGAAGCAGGGTATAAAATGGTTACAAACTAAATGGACTAAATATACTTTATTAGCCTTGATAGGAATCGAAAGAGAGTTGACTATGGATATTGTCATCATCGTCGGAGCATCCATTTTAATGCCACTGCTATTTGAAACTTTATGCGAAAAAAATATGATTCTTTATCTAAAGAGCGCACTTATTATGCTTTTAGCATCGATGATCTTATATCCATTTTTTGATTTGTCTTTTAATGTGCAACTGCTGTCATTTTCTATTGCAAGCATCTACCGTCTAAAAAATCCGCTTTGGGTATCTAAGGCGCTAATGATTTTAAGTACTGCGGCAACCGCCGAAATGATTCTATTATCTGCAATCGCCATTTTTAGTAATGTACCTGAGCTGATTCAAATGCCCTTCTATTTTTTTATTTTCAGCCCAATCTTCATATTACTCGAAATACACTTTAAACTTTTAGGAAAATGGCACGACCATTATACCACCTCAGCACTTCAATTTACTTTCTTCATTTTTCCACTGCATATTCTCCTGTTGCTTTATGTTGTACCTCTTTCGAATATCGTCATCGCCAGTCTTTCACTTGTTATTTGGTTTACGGACATGGTGATTATTGCTACTGCGCTTAGCATTGATTTACGCATTCGATATTACATCTCGCGCCAGCATCAAGTTTTCAGCAAATTAAATCCTCAACTCCTCGAAGTAATTCAAAGTGAAAGTGAAGTATTGCAAAGGATTGATCATGCTATAAATCAGCAGTACGATACTCCCCCTCCTGCCAATTTGGTTCATGAGTATTTGTCACAAAATATTTTGAAGCATTTAAGCAATAACGATTATATGAATGTAGTCAGCTACGGATTGCTCAATCAATATGACAACCTAAAACTTCATTTGGATTTTCCTGATGATTTTAGCGATTTTGACTTATTTGCAGCTTTTGTAGCACTTATCTCGGATATTTTTGCTGAGGTGTCCGACAGTAGCAGACTGACAATGTCATGGAATTACAAAGAGTCACCCTATTTTGTCGTAACGATTGATAACAATATACTACCAACTGCAGACTTGTCACGATTATTCAGTTCGAGCCTGACTGTTTTTAAAAGTCGCCATCTGAATCAACAGCTTATCAGAGTCTTTACCCTACAAAATGTCACAAGGAAATTAGGTTTTATTGTGGATATCAGCGATACCGATAAAGTGTACCTGACTTTTAAAAGAGAGGTGCGATCATGATAATCTATTCAGTATATAAAGTGATTTTCTTGACACTGATCGCCCAACTGGTTACTGGAGATATTTTAAAGCGGTGGGCCAAGTGGCTGCCCTATGTATTCGCCTATTTGATCTGTGACGGCACTGCAGTTTATTTAGAACACAATTATGTTATCACTGAATTTGTTCCTTTTTTGTTCTTCTCACTTGGTGAATCGTTACTGTTGATGGCTTTGTTCAACGTTCATTTTACTCGTGGATTCTTGCTGCATCTGGTCATCCTACCCGGCTATATTTTTCCTGAGGTCTTGTTTGGATTACTCAGCAGAGTGATTTTTTTACAAACTCGGACTGTAGAGTACTTAAGCCCACTAATTACTTTACTGAATTATATTCCGACTTATGCTCTGATTTTGCTCTTTAGAAAACAACTAAAGAAGTACATTGAGCAAATATTGGCTATTACTCCGGATTTCACGAGCTATATCTTTCTGGTCGGTCTTAATATGTGGTGGCTGCTGATTGTATTTTATGATGCACTTTTCAATTTGGGGTACCAAGAGAATAGAACAATCTATTTTCTGATTCATGTGTTGATCGTCGCACTCATAAATATCATCACTGCGAATATCATCCGACTTAAACATAGTAAGATAACCGATGAATCTATCCATTATCAGTTGAATACTAAAAAATCGATGATGGATGACTATTTAGCCCAAGTACATGACCTGAGAAATGTCGAACAGGTACTCACTGCTTATTCATCATCCGAAACTCCAAAAACCCTTATTGCGATCATGCTAGAACTTAAAGCACTAAAAGCCGAACGTGAAGGAATTAAGGTGTTGGAAGCTGAAGAAATCGCAGAAATGCTACTCGAAACAAACACTTCTTTGATCAATTCAATGGATTTTGCGGTTATTGTCGGTATCATGATGGATAGCGCCATCGACTGTGTGAACACTCATATTGAAGTGAACAACGAAATTAGGGTTGGAGTATCGCTACCTGAGTTGACACTCTTCATTGAAACTCAAGTTACCGAAGAGGCTACTCAAAAGCTACAACAGGTATTTGATGATAATTCCTCCTGTGATATCAGTAAACACGAAACTAATTTTGGCCTTAGCGCTGCAAAGCAATTGGCCGAAAAAAACAGTGCTGAGCTATCACTAAACATAAATGGTCCTTCTGCCCGACTATGCCTAAGTAGTAAAAGAACCTCTCTTAGTTAGGATTTAATATTTCGAAAGTATTACAACTTTATCCATTTTTAACGAAACACCAGTTGATAAATGCTGGTGTTCTTTTATTTTGAACACAGAACGGCAGTTGCGATTTTGTCAATATACCTTTTTGAGCAGTCTGCTTGCTGCATACTTGCAGGGCAAATCGCTTGATTTGCGACGAGCTATTTTATATGATGCCTTACAAAAGGAGGTATTATCATGAATGATCAGTTAAAAGACCCTATTTCGGGCAAAGTTATTTCGGCAGCAATTGAGGTGCACAGACAATTAGGGCGAGGACTAGACGCTAAGTTTTATAAGGTGGCCTTGTTTAAAGAAATGAAACTTAGAAGTGTGGATTGTATGATGGATAAGGAAAGTGATGTGCTATATAAGGGTGATGCGATCGGTAAACAAACCTTTGATCTGCTTGTTGATGATCTTGTAGTCAGTGTAAAAAACAGTCAGGAAACAGTAGATATCTTTATCCCTGAGATACGATCAAAAATTAAGGCGGCTAATAGGACTACAGCGCTTATCCTCAATTTTGGCCATTCCAGAATGCTCGATGGAGTGAAACGTGTCATGATAAAACAGAATTATGGTGACTAATGTCGAATTATTCGACATTCTTTTCACCTTTTTACTTCTTTATATGGACTGTTTTGTATAGCGTTTGCTGTGTTGTTTTGGTAGGATTTACTAAACGCTAAACTCAACCTCGGAGGTTTCTATGAAAAAAATTATTGCACTTATCCTAATGGTCTTACTAGTCAGTTCATCTCTAACCTTTGCACTTACTGATATAGATAGCCACTGGTCCAAACTATATGTAGACGATTTAATCACCCGTGGTGCCATCAATGGGTATCCTGATGGTTCATTTAAACCTGACAATAAAATATCGGTTGCCGCCTTCACAAAAATACTGGTTTCATCCATGGGCTATACAGCAATCGGCAATTCCCCCACAGGACACTGGGCGCAGCTTTATATGGATAAAGCAAAGGAATTAGGACTGATTACAAGATCGGAGACTGAATTTACTAAACTGGATTCTGACATCACACGGGGTCAAATAGCGCGAATGATCAGTAGAGCAATGACAGAAACCTTTGACGATTTAGATAGCTTCAAATCGCAGATTACAGACTACAACACAATCGCCTTTAAAGACCAGGCACCCGTTTTATTAATGTACCGAAGTGGAATTATCACAGGCTACACCGATGGTTCATTTAAAGATACCCAGCTCGCATCTCGCGGTGAGGCATCTACGATGCTTGTGAGATTTTTAGATGAAGGGGTTAGGAAGGTTCCTGAGATTGTAGTTGCTTATCAAAGTGATATTCAAATCGAAGAATTTGATGATCCTAACAAAGTTGCATTTAGTGTAATTATTGATATTTTTAGACCGTTAAATGATCAGTATGTTGATTTAAAATCCTATCTTCTAACAAAAGTTGATCAGAAAACTACATATGAGATTATTGAATATGTTAAGACTAAAACTAATCATCATGATTCACTACCTCTGAAATCGTTTGAATGGGGTAATTCCAAAATTCAAGTTGGTTCTAACATCAGTAACAGCTGGATTACAATAAGAGGATTATAATGCGTAAATGTATAACAATTGTATTTTTTGTGCTTATCTCTATTTCAATTTCTTATGCTACTGTGAACACTGAAATTATTAACCAAGTAAACAAAGAGATTTTTTATTTATATCAAATCCCTGAGTATTATTTACAAAATTCTAATTCAGCTAGTCTAAATGAAAATACGTTTGATCAATATAATACTTTTGCTTATGGCGATATGTTTGGCACCTGCAAATACTCAAATCTAACCAATATATCTGAGTACCGCTATTTAGGTAAATCAATTGATAATCAAAACATACCAAATTACAACTATTCTTACGATATGAAAAGTAGTATTGATTTTTCAGAAATGAATTGGATTTATTCGCCTTATAATAGTCTTATTATCACTTCAGATTCAAGATTTGACTGGGTTTTTAATAATACTTTTAACAGGTATCGTGATTCACTACTCCTAAACTCCTTCCTAGCAGGCATGCACGAACAGCATGGGAATCCGCTTAGGCCAACTGGGGATCATTTTGATGAGACTAAGGATGTGCCGTGGCAAGAGATTTTTCATGTGGTGACTCCACCTACAAAAACTACTTATGGGCTTGCGATGCTTTGGCATATTAGTGATTTGGATGGAAAGTTGTATTACATTGATGTGGCACTTCAGCCCTTTAATAAATTAAGGGGAAATATCATTATCGAGTATAAGGATATGACAACCGGTGCCCTTGTTTATCCCTCTGAAACGCGTTTAGTAGATGATGGCCAATCTTTAAGTATCACTGCAATCGATATTCCAGGTTTTAATTATAAGGGCGCAGGCGTCGATTATATTGCAAATCCAACGATTACAACTGTAAGCAAGTCAGTGGATGTGCATTATGCCTATGAGTATAAAAAGCAGACACTCTATGTTACTTTTTATCTTGAAAAGGACACGGCTAGCCCAAATGCTGATTTATCGGGTTCTATCGAAATCAGTAGTGATACTTTTGATGCAAGTAGAGCGATACCGACAGGTGAACTTGTAACAATAAGTGCTACTATCGACACTCCGACTGTATTCAATTATACAAGTGTTCTCAACACTGGCGTTGAGTCTTATAACGTCGAGGTTGTCAAACCATATACCTTAAAGTGGAATGAAAAGACAAGGCACACTTCATACCATACCTCACCTTGCGCCGATACAAATGGCGACTCTGTCGTTGATGATGCAGATGACCCTTGTGGTGGACATACCACTACTTCGAATGATCCACAATCAGAAAACGGCGTTGAACGTCAAACTTATTCCGTTGACAGAAGTTATTCATATTATACGATTTATGAGCTTAATCACTTTGAACTGGACCTTGTGAATGTCTATAACCCTAAGTTAAGCTACTTAGACCCTGTTTTACTAAGGGCGAGTGCACTCGGATTCGTTCCTGAAGACATTGAAGTTTTGCAGCAGACCGGTTATATTAACAGACCAGACGCTCTAGGGACTAATGCTGCATGGAACGCATCGCTCAATAAATATATCGTCACTCTCCCAAAATCGACTTACCGCAGATCGTCAAAACCCAGCTTTGATTTTTTTGATGAGGCTGATTCTGCTGTAGGTAAGATAAAGGTTCGAAACGATCGAATACTAGTTAATGGCATCCATGTTTTAAATGATGACTGGCACTTAGGAAGTACTCCTCTACCGGCACCAATCCCTAAACTAAGGAGTGCTGTTCTGACACTTAAGGATTATCTGATCTCACATAGAATTTTTAATGGGTATGGTGAGACGACCGGGTTTATAGAGTATACCTTCAAGCGACAAATCAATTCGACCCTACCCTTACCTTCTGTCGCAGTAACCGGCAATCCCCTAAACATTCATACGCCCGTTGTTTGCGATGTATCCGCAAACCCTGAAGACGACTATGATCAGCGAAGTGATTTATCTGGCGGGCGTGTGAATGTTCCCCTTGATTATGTGATGACTGTGAATTTTGATACTGAAAATTGGCACATCGCAAATAAAGGGTATGGCTACAGGGACTATGGTATTTACAGTAAGTATAAACGAATTAGTTTTCCATTTGATGTGTATGTAAGCAGCAACAAAAATGAGTTAATCGGCACGCCCGATACTCTATTTTACCTAAAGAAGAACAACTGGCATGTGGTGCCGATTAGCGAAAACGCAGTATATTTTAAAGTGCCTCATTGGTGTGATGAAGGAGACTATGTGATTAATACGCAGGTGGTTTCCCTTAATCACCGTAGTCCTTCAGGATACGAGCTTAGGGCCAATTTAGATTTTGGCAATGATATTGCTGCACAGCAGATACCGATTGTTGTCAGCGGACGGATTTTTGATTTTGTCGTGACCGGTGTCAGTGATAAAAGATGGTTGAACCAGTTTAGTGATCTATCGACTTACTTTACTGTCGGATCTAACAACAAGAATGGAAGGCTCAGTAACCGATCAATCGGCGCTGGCGGCGCTTGGCCATATACACTGCCGATAGCACCAGGTAAGAACACGGATACCGGCCTAGAGGATGCAAGTGTCAAGTTGGGTTATCCGGTTCAATTTGCCTTAAAGACGATTGGCGATTATTTTGGTATTGATGACCTGATCATCCTGCGTCCCGAATTTTATAGAGTCGATCAAAACGGACTGAATAGAGAACCTGTCGACTTATACTATCTGACAGGTCAGCAGTATGTGAAAGTCGGCAGCGTCCATGATCAGCTGAAGCATCGTATTTCGCTAAATGGATTAGCTAGAAAGGTCAGTGCTACTGAACTAATTCGTACTGCCGATACGATAAAAGCGCTTGGAGAATCCATCACAGGACTTACTAAGGAAGCCTATTTGAAGAGCACTCTCGATACGACCTATGTTTGCAAGCCAAAAACCATCGTTCTTTCGAAGGCTCTAAGAACCTTTATCGGATCATATGCAAACTTGCCTGCCGGGGTAGACAAGCATAGAGCAATCGCCGGTGTTCAGATGTGGTATGGAGAGTATCTTTTACCCAATAGCGCTATTGTCGTTCCAAAGGGTGCTGATCTTTTTGCAGGTTATAGGGATAATACAACCTCCATATTTGAAGATGGTTTTCTGATTGTCCACATGAAGATTGATGCTGTGAAGGATATGAAGGTGACTGATCCTAAGTTAAGCTATGTTACAGATACAGCGAATGAATGGCTTATAGAAGGTTATGATACTTCCAGTCTGACCTATGAAGCGGTTGCCGGCGATGTGATTCTCTATGAGATCGATAAGCACGCTAGCGATGATTTGGTCTCGGAATAGACAGTCGATAACGCTAAGGGTTAACAAGTTGAATTGTCCGAATTGATCGGTAATTATACCTAACTGACTGGACAACCGCATTTTGAAGGATTACAATAGATAGTAGGTGCATGCAAACATACCTTAAGCAAGGGGGTTTTTTAATGAATGATGAAAAAAACAAAGTATTAGCGGCGTTGGCTTATCTGCTATTTTTCATTCCGCTGATCGCTTGTCCAGAAGATGAATTTGCCAAGTTCCATGCAAATCAAGGTCTCATTCTCTTTATTATCGTAATGGCCAACTCGATTGTGATGCCATGGATTCCAATTTTAGGATGGATCGCAATGCCAATCATCGGAATCGCTTCTTTCGTATTGTTTATCATAGGAATCATTAACGCACTTAACAGCCAGAAGAAAGAGCTACCGTTTGTAGGTGGATTCAAAATTTTGAAATAGAACTTAAAAGCTGATCCTATATAGGAGCAGCTTTTTATTTTTAATGCTTTTTAAACTGAGGAAGGTAGGCTATGTTTTGCTCGATTACCTGATCTAGCGTCTCTTTTAAGATTTGACCTGACCTTGTAAGTGGATGTATTGTCAGTGCATGTAGCGCTTTTCCGTAATCACCTGTCATGGCTGCTATGATTGTCTCGCGTTCATAGGTTTTTAAGAGTAGCAGTTCTGCCTGAGCCGATTCGGGCAAGCTAGCAACGTTTAAAGGCAGTGCGCCCGCATTGGTGATCATGCATGTTGTTTCGATGACTGCGTCATCCGGCAGGCATGACAGCGTGCCGTTGTTTTGTACATTAACTATCATAAGGCTTCGTTTGTCGTTGTAGATCGCACTGATAAGCTCACAAGCCGCTTCTGAGTAATAAGCCCCGCCGCGCAGCTCGAGCTGCTTTGGCTTAGTATTCAAGTGCTCATCCTTATAGATTTCGAAGAGCTCCTCTTCTACACGCTTTACAACTTCTCCTCGAGTTCCATTCTTGTTAAAGTCATCGATTGCATGGCTTAACATCTCATCTTGAAGGTAAAAGTACGAATGATAGTAACAAGGCATCAGCCCAGTCGCTAAGATCTGTTCTTCCATATACGGTGTTGCACCGATGTTCTTAGGATTGAAAGAATCATCTGCCAAGAGCTTAGGAAGCAGTTCGGGCATGATATCTTTACCGTCCACATAGACATGTCTGCCCCAGACATAGTGGTTGAGGCCGGTGGCGTGAAATACAAAGTCGTCTCTTTCTAATATGCTGGCAATCGATTTGCGCATGTTTACCGGAACATTACATAGCCCAATGGCTTTGATTTTTGTGTGCCTGAGCACCGTTTCAGTAATCACTCCCGCAGGGTTTGTGAAGTTGATAAGCCATGCGTCAGGGCAGATTTCTTCCATGTCTTTTGCAATATCGAGTATGACAGGAATCGTTCTGAGCGCCTTGGCAAAGCCTCCTACGCCATTGGTTTCTTGACCTAGCATGCCATTTGAAAGAGGGATTCTCTCATCGTGGATACGAGCGTCCAATTGGCCCACTCTAAACTGGGTTGTTACAAACGAAGCGCCTTTTAATGCTTCTCTTCTGTTGAGTGTAAGGTAGACCTTGCAGTCTATACCAGCTTTTTCTACCATTCGTTTAGCCAGATTCCCTACGGTTTCAAGCTTTTCTTTTCCGTCCTCAACGTCCACAAGCCAGATTTCTTTGATTGGAAGCTCGTGATGGCGTAGGATGAATCCTTCGATGATCTCAGGTGTATAACTGGATCCTCCACCGATGACCGCGATTTTAAGCGGAATATTCTTTGTTTGATTCATAGACAACTCCTCCAAACTCGTTTACGTTTTTCTTGTTTTCGTCTTATTTACTTCTTGTTTTCATTGTATATAAGCTCAAATGAGAAAACAACAATAAAACCAAGACGTTTTTATGGTATAATGCCTATGAATAAGAAAACAAGAAATGGAGCGTTGGATGAAAGCCAGTGATCGATCCACAGATATCATAAAAAAACTGAATAGGCACGGTCGAATTTCTGTAAAGGAGCTCGCCATTGACTATAGGATTACAGAAGATCTTGTACGCAAGGATCTCAAAAAGCTTGAAAAGCAAGGACTGCTTGATAGGGTTTACGGGGGTGCGGAAAGAAAGAAGAATAAATTTGAAGCCCAGAGCATTCACTACCGAGTGCAGGTGGATGAAGAGGATAAGGCGAGTATTGCAAAAAAGGCTGTCCAGATCATTACAAACGGCGAGTATATTTTTTTAGATACATCCAGTACAAGTGTTCATATCGCAAAAGAACTGGCCCGTTCCAACCTCGAGGTGACTGTTGTGACCGACATGCTTGAGATCACAAATATTTTAAGTGTCTGCGAAGATGTTACACTCATTGCCATCGGGGGTATATATAATACGTATACAGGTGGTTTTGAAGGCCCAGAAGCCATAAGTCAGATTCGAAAGTACGCTGTGGACAAGGCATTTGTCAGCTGCAGGAGTGTGGATCTGCACGGCGGTGACCTTATTGAAGGCTTTGTGGATATCGGAAACACCAAGAAAGTGATACTCGATATCGCTCGAACCAAAATCATTTCTACTACTGCCAATAAATACAGGAGTTCGGGTATCTTTAAATTTTATCGACTTGAAGCTATCGACTATGTGATTACTGAAAAAGAATTCGACATGGCTCAGCTTAACAAGCTTAAGGAATATAAGATAAAGGCCATCTAAGTTGTGCCTTCACGTTTAAGGATGTGATAATATGAAACATTTCAGTTTTATAGCGATACTCACAATCCTATTATTGTTCACCTTCACCTTTGCGGACGATTTTACGATTATCGAGGATCTTCCCATCGATCCAGATGATGATCTGCCAGAATTTATGATCATCGAAGAGCTACGTATTCCTGTAGGTTCAATTGACTTTGGTGCAGGGTATGTCATCGGCTACCCCGACAACACCTTTAAACCGGACAAGCAGATCACCTATGCGGAGTTTAGCTCTATGATTGCAAGAGCCATCGGAATAAACGGCTCTGCAGCTGTAAACAGCACCTGTGTTACTCCAGACCACTGGGCATACGAAAGCCTTTCAGCAGTTGAATACTATCATATTCTAAGCCATGTGGAGATTCCGGATGCGACCCTACCAAAGCTAGCTGCTGAAAACACCTTATTAAGGACGGCTGATTTTTTAGGCATCGATGTCGACTTTAGACCTTTCCTTGAGAAGATGCACAGTGAAATCACAAGAGCGGAAGCAGTCGCACTGGTCAACCATCTACTCAGCATTCAAGACAACTATTTCAAACTCGTCCAATTCAGCGATGTTGCAGTGGACCATCCTTATTATTTTACAATCGCAGCCAGTACAGAATAAAATAACCCTTATGAGCACTATAAATGCTCACAAGGGTTATTTTTAGGTTCAATCTCATCTATTCTTCCAGTCGACCGAAGGTCTTTAACAGAACCAGCGTTTTGACAGTGAGTATGCCTTCCCATGCGCTTTTGGCTTTTGGCCAGGTCTCAGGATAAGTTCCCCATTCCCAGTTTGTCGTCAGACGTCCGTTTTGTATTAGTTTTTCGATGATGTATTCCATATGTACTGTTATCTGATCTGTCGTGATCCCAAACATCTCACTGTCGGGACTCTTAATGAAATCCAGTGGCCTAGGTACGTAGGTGTTCCATTCTTCTACGTTCATGTTGAGCAGTTTTTTTACGTGCCTTGTAATGACTGGTCTTAACTGATCTTGTCTTTCCTTATTGAAATATGGATATGCGGAAATATAGCAGAAGAGTTCATGTTCACTTGTTTCTGTAGCTTCCAGCAATTGTTTTACTGCATAATCGAGCTGTTCTTTAAAGGTGACCTCTCCCCTATCGTGTTGAAGGCGAATGAAATGACCTAAAATTTCTACTGTCGGATTGCCCCAACGAGCGTCCACAGCCGTAAGTCCCTTTTCATCGGCATGCCACCAAGGGGCATGAGGATAGTCATTGACAAAGATATTGGCTGCCGTCCAACCCATGCGTCTCGCATGGTAGCTTCTGCTTAAGTAAGCAAGGCATTTGTCCACTATCTCAGCTACTTCATCTTCTTCTGTCGGTAATTGTTCGAGTATCTGTAGTGCGACTGTCGTGCCAATTGCAGAAGAGTTGGGCATTTGAATATCAGGCTCGATCGCGTGACCGAATCCACCATCTTCGTTCTGAAACACTTTCAGCGCTTCAATGACAGGCTTGTAGGAGGCTCCATCAAAATGGTAGTTGAAAAGAGCGATTTCAAGCGGCCTTGCATAGGTTTTTATATCGTCCTTAATCAGGTCGACGATCTGCTTTGGAAGTTGTAACATCTCAATTCTCTCCTTCAAAGTAATCTTTAGTCTCGTTCTTGACGACTTTCATTAAAGCAAACAGACCAATCATATTTGGAATAATCATCACTGCCGTTGTCGTATCGGATAAATCCCAAATGATGCTCATATCCCAAAAGCTGCTTGTAAGGACCATCACAACAAAAGCCAACCTAAAAATCCTTACCGCCTTTTCTCCTTTTAAGTATCTTGCACATTCAGATCCAAAATAGCTCCATGTGACAATTGTGGTAAATGCGAAAAATATCAAGCCAAGAGTAACAATGGTCTTTCCAATGCCAAACTTGTCTAAATAGGCCGATTCGATCAGACTGATGCTTTCTCCAGCTATCTTGTAAACGCCTGTAATGATAAATGTCAGCCCTGTCAACGTATTGATTACAAATGTATCAATCAACACTTCGAGTATGTGGACATATCCTTGTTCGACTGACTTGACTTCTATTGCCTGGCTCGATGCGAACGTCGCGCCACCAAGTCCCGATTCACTAGAAAAGATTCCTCTCTTAACTCCATTTTCTACTGCATACTTTAGCGCATAGCCTGCACTCGCACCAGCAACCACCTTCATCCCAAAGGCACTTCTTACAATCAGAACAAATGCTTGAGGAATTTGATTCGCATGGAGCAGCAAGATATAGAGGTTACCGGTCACAAATAGGATCAGCATGGCAGGCATGATGATTATCGCCATATGCTTCACATTCTTTAAACCGCCAAACGCCAGATAAGTCACTACTCCCGTTAATACGAAAGCTGTAATCACAAGTGGTGTCTCAAAAGTGGTAGTGAAAATATCCAGCACCATATGCGCCTGTGGAATAACACCGACGCCCAACATGATCGATATCAACATGGAAACTGCGTAAACTCTAGGTAAAGTCTTGTTCTTAAACACATGCTGCAGGTACATCATCGGGCCACCCAAATACCTGTTTTCGTGAATCTCACGGTATTTATGCCCTAACATGGTTTCTGCATATTTGATGGAAATACTTAAGACCCCAAGTACCCACATCCAAAAAAGTGCGCCTGGCCCGCCTAATTGAATGGCTAGGAAAACGCCTGCGATATTACCTATTCCAACAGTGGATGACAAGGCCACCATTAGTGCTGTAAGTGGTGAGATACCCATTCTTGTTTCTTTAAATGAATACTTCTTGAGTACTTTAACTCCATAAAACAGTTTAGAAATCAGTTTACCTTTAGTGATGATATGAAGTCGTAATCCAAGTATTATCAGTAAGATCGGGAATACGTAAGACCAAAGCAACGAGGTCACCTTAAAAATCATATTCATACTCGATCCTCCTCATTGTAAGGCAAAGCAATTGTAAAACAAGTGCCAAGTTCACCGCTCTCATGGTATAGGTTACCGCCAAGTGCGATGGTTTGACTTCTTGCGATATGAAGCCCAAGACCGGTATGCTGCAAGGATCTTTCGGTGGTGAAAAATGGATCGAATATGGTATCGATAATAGAACCGTCAACTCTTTTGCCATTATTCATGATTTTTATATAGATCATATCCGTATCAAGTTCAACCACAAGCTTAATGATCGCATTTTCCAAATCATCAAACCCATGTATCTTTGCATTTTCTATAATCGAAGTGATGATTTGAAGTAGAATCACCGGCTTGCTCCTCAACTTAACCTCGCTGAGACATTCAAGTTCAAAAGTCAACCTTTTGTTCTCAGGTGAGATGGATAAGAAATCAATCAGATCTCTTGTAAACTCACAAAGATCGATTAGCGAATCCTTTTCAACATGCTCATAGATGGATACGTTTTTCAACCTATCCACGATATTGATGGCCCTATCCATATTTCTGCCAATGGTATCGACGGTTGCGAGTATGTTTGCTTTTTCCATGCACTCACTTTTTTCAATTAAGGAAAGCAGATAGCTCATGCTGACTTTTACGTTTCCTAGCGGTGTGTTCAAGTGATGGGCCATACCCCTTACAAGATCTGAAATCGCGACTTGTTTTTGTGTGTTAACCAGCATTTCCTGTGTGCTTCTAAGGTTTTCTATCGATATTTCAAGTTCTGTATTGGTATCAAGCAGCTCTCTTGTCCGTTCGTCAATCTTTTGCTCCAATGACTCGTTCAACTGATTGATTTCATCAAAGGACTGGTTGGTTCTTTCCCTAAGTCTTTCAAAGGCCCTGGCCAAAACGCCAAGCTCGTTGCTACCACTTGTGAGCTGGGCATCCAGTCCCTTTTCTAAGCTGCCGTAGGCCATATCATTGATTTGATCGGTCATGTCCTTTAGTGGATTTACAATTCTTTCACTCGTGCGCTGGGCGATAAATATGCTTGAAAACAAGGTAATAAACAATAGGATCAGTATATTTTGGTTAAGCCTATTTTGAACATTGCCAAATCTGCTGAGTATCGCCTCAACCACGATGATTTCAGTAGGTCTCTCCAGCACCAAGCGATAGGTTGGGAACTTGCTTTTTTCTGCCGTCTCCACCTTTGAAAACAGATAGGAATCTGCTGATTTATTTAGTTCTTCGAGTTCAGTTTCGCTTAATTCGTCAAAGGGATAATTCAACTTCAAATATTCAGTTTGCTTAACTTTTCCTGTTTTAGTATAGGTCGCAACAACGTAAAAGACATTTACATAGTCATATTGCTCTGACTGATACTTGACCCTGTCAAATATTCCCTCTGACGTGAAGAGCTGACTCAATCTTTTGCTTTCTGTTATGTATTCGTTGACCATGGACTGTCTGACTTGGTTGACTCCTTGGTTGGCGATAATCGCTACTGCCATGATCACAAGTAGGATCGAACTAAGGGAAAGTGCGATGATTACTTGAGTAAACAGCGAAAAACGTTTAAAATTGAACATTTACACTCCCCCTTTCCACGGTAAAGTAACTTATTTCAGCTTAGGGCATTTTAGATAGGCGGAAATTCTCGCCAGTAGTTCTGAACTTGTCAGAGTATTCATTTCAATACCCTCATCTGTAGCATTAAATGCGACAATATCCTTTAGACCCGCCTGTAAGATCACATTGCTTGCTGCCACAACCGGACCCTCGTGGCTTCCGTCGAGCGTTTCCAGTATGATTTGGGTATCAGGAAGTAAGAAGTTCATTGCAAAATTCGAAAACTCCTTGCTAAATGAGATGGCGTCGCCCTCAATGCCTATCAGTTTTTTTTCTACCAGTACATTTAGGGCTTTCAGCTTTTGTTCATGGTCAGGCATTTTTATTTCGTATAACCCGGCTAATAGTCCTGCAATGCTGTTTTTCATAGGAATTAGCAGGTACCTTTCAAACAACTCGACAGTCAATGCCGGCATCTCAATTACCTCAATGTAATTCAGCAGTGTTTGCTTTCTCAACCAGTCGGCCAGACTTAGCGCGACAAGTAATTCATCTGTTTCCAATATCGTATCCAGCGCGCTGTTTTTTTGTACTGACATTCCTATGTGGTCTGCTATTTCCTGTTGTACCGATTTTGCTTCATCATCATAGAAGCTAATGACGATTTCGCCTTGCATGTTCTCCACCAGGATTCGTTTGTCATTGAAACTATAAACCCCTTTTTCCATGACGTTATTCTGATATTTAAGCACGAATCTCGCGGATTGGTTCGCATGTGCCAGAACATCGAAAACGGTGTTCATCGGTTCTGTCAGCTGACCGTTACTAAAGACACCCTTTTCCTCAAGTGACTTTTCTTCTGTTCCTGTGAGTCCCTTTTTAACAAATGTAAAAAAGCTAAGGTCTGATACTGTAGGATATTTTGTTCCTATAAAAGTGAGTTCGCTTAAAGTAAATTGCATAATAAGCTCCTTTCGATAAGTTGTTTAATTGATGGATCTCTTTCTTTTATTTTACTAGACTTCCCAGACAGTCGCTAGTAGTATCTGTTTTAAAGGCATATTCTTTGTGGACTTTGTTGTCATCGGTTGATGCAATTGAATCACCAGCGGATTCTTTGGTACCGTATATCTACTGTATTCACTCAGTACACTATATATATACCAAATTCTAGGCACTGAAAACGGTTTTTTATTTACCCCTGGCTTGTATTTGAAGCAATTACCTGTTATAATTTTAACAAGTTGCGGAACTAATAAGGGGGTCTAACTATGAGCACTAAAGATTGTCAACTAGAAGCTGCGGCATGTCCTTTATGTGGCGCTGATCTAAACTTTAAAAAAAGCGGTAAAAATTTTTGCAATTGTAAAAAATGCGACTGGGATTGTTCGGGAAACTGTGAACATCAGTAGCACTGATTGATTTGACATATTTGAAAAGGGATAATTCATTCATTGAATTATCCCTTTTAGCTTTAAATGATGCTGTTCTTTATTAAATTGAGATTATACATGACTTCAAGCAGTTTTTGAGTGTCTATCGGCTTTGAAGCATATGCGTCGCAGCCATATTCAAAAGCTTGTTTTACGATATCCGTTTCTCCAAGCGCTGTCGTCATGACAATTTTCGCCTTGTGTTCCGATTTCACATTCAGTTTTTCTTCAAGGTCTCTCATCGTCTTTAGCACTTTTATACCGTCTACTCTGGGCATCATGATATCAAGACAGATCAGGTCGTAGTATTCTTCAAGCCTTAGGCTCATCATAAAAGCATCAATCGCTTCGATTCCATCGATGACAAGATCACAATCGCCATATTCGTTGAGCAGCTTCTGTAAAAACCTTCTGCTCACAAGGTCGTCCTCAGCAATTAGTATTCTCATTACACTCTCCTATCATCATTTTAAATATTTTATGATCGTATGTGCAATCAGTTCAAGCGATGCTTGCTTTGTTACTGCACCAACTTCAAAAGCCGCTTTCGGCATGCCGTATACGACTGAACTTTCACTATTTTGACCTATGGTAACCGCTCCGTACCGCTTCATCCTAAGTAGGCCTTTTGCCCCGTCATATCCCATGCCTGTAAGTATCACACCTATGGCCTTTTTTTTGCACACTTTCGCTACCGAATCAAAAAGTACATCGACAGACGGACAGTGACCACTTACTTTAGGACCCTTTTTCAACTTCACCCGAAGCGACCCCGATATGTCGGTCAGTTCGAGATGTTGATCTCCGGGAGCAACAAGCACCATTCCAGGTAAAACCAGGTCGCCTGTTTTCGCTTCTTTTACGTTAAAATGCGTATTCTTGTCAAGCCTAAGGGCGAACATTGTAGAAAATGCAGGTGGTATATGCTGTACAACCACTATGCCAGGCGAGTTTTTCGGTAGTCCTTTAAGTATATGATAGATGGCTTCTGTACCACCAGTGGATGCGCCGATCGCTATGACGTTGATATCCTTTGAGACCACGTGATCCACAGCATTTGGAGAAGGATCTTTATAGGTATGCACACTTGCTTGTGACGCTTCCTTGACTTTCTTGATGACTTCATCAATGAATTGCCTATGGCTTATTCCCGCATTCGTATCGGGTTTGGTCACAAAATCAACTGCACCCACACGCATGGCGTCAAAAACCGCATAATCGATTGCACTTACAACAATAACCGGTACCTTGTGCTGGGGAAGCAGCTGTCTTATAAATTCAATACCATCCATTTTAGGCATTTGGACATCACAAGTAATCACATCTGGATCAAACAATTCAATTTTACCGATCGCATCATATGGATCATTCGCTTTAGCTACGACCTTAATAGCTGCATCGGATTCAAGTCCACGCGTCAGCGCTTCTCTGAACAACATGCTATCGTCGATTACCAATACTTTTATCTTTTGCAAAGTATCCCCCTTGTGTGGATTGGATTTATTCTAACTTGCGGTATACTGCCGGACGTATGTACTTAAACCTATTTGGATGCCTGGGGATCGATTCCGAATGGCCGATAAAGAGATAACCGCCATTCTCCATCGAGTGATAGAGCTTTTCAATTAACCTGGTTTTTGTATCATTGTCAAAGTAGATCATCACATTTCTGATAAAAATCACATGAAATTTCTTTTTAAAGGGAAACTTGGCATCCATCAGATTGAATCGTCGATAGATGACTTCGTTCCTGATTTCCGGTTTAAAGACTAAACTGTTTTTATCGTAGTCGTCAAAATAGCTGTGCAACCAATATTTAGGAAGCGGTTCCACTCTTTCTTTTGAATAGATACCCAGTTTTGCAGTTTGTAGAGCCTCTTCCGATATATCGGTCGCAAGTATCTTCGTGTCCCAGTATTTACCCTCCTGTGCGAAGAATTCCTTAAGCAGTACCGCAAGGGTATACGCTTCTTCTCCTGTGGAACTAGCCGCACACCAAATCCTCAAGTCCCTGTCCCTTACCTTGCCGACTACATAAGGAAGAACGACTTTTGAAAAATAATCAAAGTGATCTTTCTCCCTCATAAAATAAGTATGGTTGGTGGATATCTTATCCACAAGTGTTCCGAGGGCTTTTCCTGTGATATCGCTGGTAACATAAGAGTAGTAGTCGCTAAAATTGTCGATTCCAAGCTGAGCCAAAACCTTCTGCAATCGCCCGAGTACAAGCGCTCGCTTTTCAGATTTCAAATTGATTCCGTATTCCCTTTTTATAAGAGCTGTTATTTTGTTGAACTCTTCGTCTGTAATTGTTAACATACTCTCTCCATCAACTAGTATTTTCCGAACTCTTGATCACTTAATACTATTTTGACCGATTCCCTGATTGGGTGTTCGTTTTCATCCGTCGAGCCATCCATTCGGTTATAGTCGTCGTATTGATCGTGTCTTGATAATCCACCTTGTGACCGTCTTAGCTTAAATCTGGCCACCTGTTGTTTTAACAGATCCGCCTGAGAGGATAGCTCTTCGCTTGCAGCGGCAGTTTCTTCAGAAGTTGCCGAAGTGGTTTGCACCACATCCGCAATTTGTGATATGCCTACATTGATCTGGTCGACACTGATTGCCTGATCATTCGATGCGGCGGCGATATCCCCTACAAGATGTGAGACTTTTTCAACGCCTTCAACGATCTGCACTAGTGCAACAGCGGTTTCATTGGCGATTTTGGTACCACCTTCGACTTTTCGGATGGATCCTTCAATCATAGCGGTTGTCTCTTTTGCAGCATTAGCAGACCTTGCTGCAAGGTTTCTTACCTCTTCTGCCACTACGGCAAACCCTTTACCATGCTGTCCGGCCCTAGCGGCTTCGACTGCGGCGTTAAGAGCCAAGATATTGGTTTGGAAGGCGATCTCGTCGATGACCTTGATGATTTTTGAGATATTATTGGACGATTCGTTGATTTCATCCATCGAGCTCAGCATGTCCTTCATCTGCGAATTTCCTTGATTGGCGTTTAGCATCGCGCTTGCAGCCAGATTGTTGGCTTCATTTGCATTATCCGCATTCAGTTTTGTTTGAGAAGCGATCTCCTGGATTGAAGCGGTCAGCTGTTCGATTGAACTCGCTTGCTCAGTGGCACCCTGAGATAGGGACATGCTCGAATCAGAAACTTGCACAGAGCCAGATGCCACCTGCTCTGAAGCCGCGCTTATGTTCGACATGACTTCATTGAAGTTGAGCGTCATCTTCTTGAATGCTTTCGCAAGTGTTCCGATTTCGTCCTTGGATGTCACATTGATCGCCACATCCAGATTGCCCTGTGCCAGCTGCTCGGATGCGATAACCATTTCATTGATCGGTTTTTTAATAAGGTTGGAGATAAAAACACCTAAAATGACCGATATGGTGATGCCCCCTACGATGAAGCCTGTAATCATGATCACGGCTTTAGAGACTTCTTTGTTCGCATAGTCGATATTCAGGTCTGCTAGGTTCTCAATATTAGTTGCTGTCTCTACAAAGGCAGGATCCAAGTCTTCTGACATTTCTATTGTCAGTTCTGTATAGATTTCGTCAGCCGATCTGGCTATCGCTTCCATTTGATCAAGGATTGCAAGCACCTCAACCATATATTCTGAGGATTCGTTGTCATAAATGGCCTGTGCTTCATCTAAACTCACCTGATCGCCTTTTTTGATCAGTTCATTGATTCGTTTGCCAGTATCGTGGACAGCATCATGAGGTGTTCTTATCTCTTGCATTAGCGCTGTGAACGACTCACTGTTTGTTTCATAACTTCCTAACCACACACCGAACGCGCACAGATTTGAATCAAGTCCTCCTGTAAACTCCTTTTCGCTTTCAATGGTCTTTTCAAGTCCCCAGATCCAATTGATGTGATCTTGTTTTCTCATTGATATTTCAAGCCTTAAGGATGCTGGAACATCGATGCCTATGCTGTCCAGCTTGTTGAGTTCCTCTTTAAAGTCTTTGTAGTGTCCTTCCCATACTTCATAGTTGCTGCTAATCTGGTCCCAGTGCTCCTGTTCCTGATCTGTCAGTTTACCGCTTAAGAATTCACTGATAAACTCATTGTAAAGCGTCGTGTTCTCCTCGATATCCTTATAGAACACCAACCTGTCCTCATAGATGGACAGGGGATTGATCAGTTCTTCCTGCAAGACACCGATATTCGTGTAGTGCATGAGCGCCTGCTGTAAATTCACCACGTTCGGCAGGTTTTCTTTTCCTATCTTATTGATGGAGCTAAGACCCACATAGCCGATGATTCCGGCAATGACGGCGACCACTAAAAAACCGATGATCAATTTCTTACCAATATTCATATTCCGATACCAATTCATGTTATCCTCCTTGTCCAAATCATCAACTAGTCAACTGGCTGAAGTTTTCCTCATTCAACAGTCTTTCACAGTCAAGCAGCAATTTCACATGATCCTCGACTTTCCCCAAACTTTTAATATACCGGTTGTTGGTACCCGTGCTTAACATCGGCTGTTCTACGATGTCTTCCTCAAGTATTGTTGTAACCTCTGAGACGCTGTCGACAATCAGCCCTACAGCGTAATCCTTCATGTCTATCACAACGATGCAAGTGCGCTCATTATACTGCACAAACTCCTTGTTGAATCTCAGCCTCATATCCATCACAGGAATGATTCTGCCTCTGAGATTGATGATTCCTCTGATATACTCGGGTAAATCTGGAACAATCGTGATAGGAAGTATTCCAATGATCTCTGTCACGTATTCGATTTCCAGGCCATATACTTCTTCTTCAAGGTCGAAGGTCAGGTACTTCCCCTTAATCGTATCTTCCTCCTCCAATAGGAGCATGTTATTTTCCTGTGTCATAGAAACTCCTTTCCTTACCTAAGTCTAAGACTTGTCAAGCTGTTGATATCCAAGATCAGACTGATGCTGCCATCACCCAGCAGCGTGCATCCCGCAAGACCTACAATCGCTTTTGTCTTTGTTATATATTCAGGTAAGGTCTTTACAACCACCTGTTGCTGTCCTAGCAGTTCATCTGCGAATAGGCACAGGGCCTTGTCATCCTGTTCGATCATGATGAGAATTCCACTGTCAAAATTCGTAATCGCATCTGGAACCTTGTACATCTCATGAAGCCGCAGAACCGGGAAGCTTTCACCCCGAATCATCACCATTTCGTTTCCTTCAGGATCCTTGATACATTCTTTCACGCTCGGCCTGAAGGATTCTTTGATGTTCACCAGCGGAATGGTATATCTCGCTTCACCTACGCGCAGGTTCATTCCTTCAATAATTGCAAGGGTCAAAGGTATTTTTAGCGTCATGGTGGTGCCGTGGCCGGGAGTGCTGTCGACAACCACAACTCCACGGACCGCTTCAAGATTTTTAGCAACCACGTCCATGCCTACACCTCTTCCTGAATACTCGGATACCTCCTCTTTTGTAGAGAATCCAGGTAAAAGAATCAGATGGTCGATTTCATGGTCTGTCATCTCATGCTCTGGCTTACTCAAGATGCCTTGCTCCTTAGCCTTATCGAGTATCGCTTTACGATTTAACCCCTTTCCGTCGTCTTTGATGATGATCAGAACATCCGATCCGACGTTTCTCGCTTCAAGCGTGATTTGCCCTCTAGCTGGCTTTCCAGCTTCTTCCCTCGATTCACGAGCTTCAATCCCGTGATCTATTGAATTTCTGATGATATGCATCAGGGGGTCTGAGATATGTTCGATGATATTCTTATCCACTTCTGTTTCTTCACCGCTAAGTATGAGATCCACATCCTTGCCGAGGTTCTTACTCATGTCTCTCACAATTCGGTGCATCTTCACAAAAGTGCCCGATAATGGAACCATCCGGACTGACATCACCATATCCTGAAGTTCACTTGTTATTTTATGTAGTTGTTGTGATGCTTTCTGATAGCTGATGGATTCAATCCGTTCAGCTTCAGGATTTCGTGTCACCATCGCTTCAGCGATAACCAGCTCACCCACAAGATCCATCAGTTGGTCCAGTTTTTCAACATGAACGCTAATCATTGAAGGCAGGTGTTTTACCAGTTCCTTGTCCTCTTTCTTTTCAGCGGCTTCGATCACCGGTTTCTTTATCTGCTTCGATTCGATGATCACAGGTTCAGGTACTTCTTCTCTTGAGTTTGTATACTCCTCGATACCGATGTCTTCTAGTTGAAGCCGCTTTAGAAAGAAGGTCGTGTTCAACTGTTCTTCTATGGCATCCCTTGATTCGACACTCTTTATCCAAAGCTTAAATCCGTTTTCTCTTATGACCTCGCTTGTATTCTCGTTTTCTGCGATATCGGTTGGGATATGATGGATCTCTGTCGCCTTCTCATTGAGTCCGAACACAACCGTATAGGCACGGACATTCTCCATCTCGCACCCGTCATCGAAATCAATTCTCGCATAAAAGTAATTAAAGGAGTCATTGCTTTCTTTTACATGCGGGATATAGAACTGTTGCTTCTGTTCCACTTGCTTTAGCTTATCGGACTTTACTGCGTCATTTGACTTGATTTCTTTTAAAAATGCCGATAAGGTCTCATTGAGCGGGTCAGGATTCCCATCAGGTTCATCTCCATTCTGGATTTTCACGACTTCTACTTTGACAAAATCGGAAACATCCAGAACCAAGTCGACAAGATCGGAATGTGAATAGACGATGTTCAAGTTTTCGCGGATAATAAAAAAGATGTCTTCAAGCTTATGCGCGAGCATAGTAATGCCGTTGAACATCATCATGGAAGATGAACCCTTTATCGTATGCATATGCCTGAATATGTCATTGACTGCCTTTTCATTGAAAGTGCCGGAGCTTTCATTGGAAATGATCAGCTGTTCCAGCTGTTCTAGAATTTGCATTGTCTCATGTATGTACAGTTCGAGCATGGGATCATTCGTATTGATTGTTGACATATGGTCACCTCCTCTTGAGGGTTACAACGACTTAATTATCGATGTTCAGTTAGTACCCCTACAACAAAATAAGCAAACTAAAATAAAGAAAAACAAACCTAACTGGTTTGTTTTTCTGCATAAGTGGTTCACTGTATTTGCAATCGTTTAATAGATTGAAGGTACTTGATCATGGAGTCAATCTGGTGTTGTCTCTAGGAAACAAAGTGGCTCTTCTGATGTTCTTGTAGCCTAGCAGCTGCGCTGTGATACGCTCCAGTCCGATTGCCAGACCACCATGCGGAGGCGCGCCGTATCTGAAGGTTTCCAGGTAGCTCGCATAGTTTTCAGATTCGAGACCCTTATATCGCATACTGGCACTCAGCGCTTCCTCCTCGTGGATTCTAAGCCCGCCAGTCGTTATTTCAAGCCCTTTGAACAAGAGGTCGAAGCTATGTGTCTCTGACTCACCGCACGCCTTTGTATACATGGGCCTTTTAGTCCTTGGGTAATGGGTCAAAAACAGAAAATCAGATCCTGTCAGTTCCTTGACATGGGCGGCAATCAGTTTTTCACCTTCGGGGTCCAGGTCTCCCTCAAGCTCAGTTTTGCCGTAGTGGTCTTTGAGTATCTCAATCGCCTGTGACAACTTCATTCGTGGAATCGATTCTGGCACGTCGGGCAAAGCGACTTCAAGCAGCTCAAGCTCGCCTTCGCATGTCTTCCTAACATGTTCGAGCATGCTCGAAAGCAGCTGTGTCTCAAGGTCCATCAGATCGCCTTCTGAGGTGATGAATCCCATTTCAAGGTCCATGCTCACGTATTCGTTCAGATGCCTTGACGTGCTATGGGATTCGGCTCTAAAGACCGATCCTATCTCAAACACCCTTTCCATACCTGCCACAACCATCATCTGCTTATAAAACTGGGGGCTTTGCGCAAGGTAGGCGGTCTGTCCGAAATAATCGAGACTGAATACTCCAGCACCGCCTTCCGCGCCTTCTTTTACGAGCTTCGGGGTGTGGATTTCTGTAAATTCGTTGGCTCTTAAAAAGTTTGCGAATCCTTCACACAGAGCCGCTTGAATTTTGAAAGTAGCCTGTTCCATCTGATGCCTTAAGGCGAGCACCCTATGATTCAATATTGTTTCAAGTCCCGCTTCAAGTGTTTGCCCGTTGATCTGTATCGGTAAGTCCTCACTGACTTTACTCAGTACTTCTATCGCGGTGGCTTGTAGTTCGATCGGTCCTAGCTTATTCTGATTTTCAACAACGGTTCCAGTGACACTGACAACAGCTTCAAGCCTCAGGTCGGCTTCTTCAACTACTTGGGGCGACATTGCGACTTGAATAAGCCCTGTACGGTCCCTTAAAATTACAAAGACAACCGCTTTCAGCTTGCGTATACGGTGTACCCATCCGCTGATTTTAACCGTCTGGTTCACATGTTCATTTAGGCTTTTGATCATTGTTCTTTTCATGAGGTTCCTCCATCACATTTTTCACTAGGTTCAAAAAGCTAAAAAGCCCCTTGAACAATGCCTGTTCAAGGGGCGTAATCTACGCGGTGCCACCCTTTTTTAACTTTTGCCAGGTTCAGGTAGGGTCTACAAAAACAAAAAATCCGCTCCTGTATAGGAGCGAATGCTGTATTCGCGGTACCATCCTAGTTGACTCTGACAAATAGTCCTCTTAAGCCCCTATAACGTGGGAATACGGTTTGCGCTAATAGACGTTCACACAAACACCTCATGGATGTCTTTCCTGACAAAACGTCGCACAAGGCTCTCACCGTCCCTTGTTCGCTTAAGCTTGTTCTTGTCGGTACTTTTCCAGTCATTGGTTTTTTATGAGTATATAAAAGTTTTTTAGTGTTGTCAAGGGGGATTTCCGTATGTGGCCTGCGGCCACGCTATACCAGAATTGTGGTGGCCTGTGGCCACATACAGCCATAGCGCAAGCTATGTACAACCCGAGTGCGTAGCACAAGAGTATGGCCCGAGCCCCGCGAGGTACAACCCTGTTTCCCCCAAAAAACTCAAAAAAAACGCCATTTCTCAAGAAACAGCGCCTTTACATCCATCTTTACTCTCCAAATATATTTTCTCAAACTTCTCACCGTCCACAGGTTTTCCAAGCAGATAGCCCTGAATCGTATGGCAATCGAGTTCTTGAAGAAGTTTTAGCTGCATTTCGGTTTCTACACCTTCTGCTATGGTTTTAAGCCCCATTCCTTTTGCAACCATGACAATGGCATTCACGATCAAAAGGTCATCTTTGTCCGTCGCTATGTTGTCGATAAGCTCCTTGGCGATCTTGAGCGTATCCACATCAAATCTCTTGATATAGCTCAGCGAGGAATACCCAGTACCGAAGTCGTCAATTGAGATGTTGACTCCCATATCGCTTAACCCCATGAATATTTCTTCCATTCTTGTGGAGGAGTTCATGGCGCTGTGTTCTGTTATTTCAATATCAATCCAAGATGGCTTCACGCCAGTCGTTGCCATCAACTCTTTAATGTCTTTGAAGAAATCCACACCATCCAGACAGATCGGTGATGTGTTGATCGCGATGGTCAGTTCCATGCCGTACTTCTCGTTCCAATTCTTAATCTGTAAACATGCCGTTCTGCTCACCCACTCGCTGATGTCAACAATCAGTCCGGCTTCTTCCGCAATCGGTATGAATTCCGCAGGCGAGATAAAGCCTTCGACTGGATGATACCATCTGATTAGCGCTTCCATTCCTGTAAGGACCTTGGTTTTAGCATTGAACTGTGGCTGGTAGTAGAGCTCAAAGTCGTTATTTATCGCCGCGTTTCTGAGAAGTAGCTCAAGATGGTTCCTACGCTCTATGCGCTCGATCAGCTGCGAGGTATAGAACACATAGTTTTCATTGGAATCGGAAGCTTTCGCATGATACATCGCTATATCTGCGAACTTCATCAGCTCTTCCGACGTCAGGGCATCTTTAGGGTATCTGGCGATACCGATACTGACATCGACATTGAAGATGTATTTGTCGATGACGATACCTTGACTCAGGCAGCCGATCATGCGCTGTGAAACATCTTCAAGGATGGCATTGCTGTCGGCAGTCAAGGCGACAGCGAACTCGTCTCCACCGAATCTAGAAATCATGAATTCGCCTTCTGACAATTTACTTAAGCGTTTTGCAACTTCTTTGAGTACAGCGTCTCCCATGCTATGGCCGTGTAAATCGTTGATCACCTTAAACCTGTCAAGGTCCATGAAAAACACAGAAAAGGCGGTCTTATTCTCCTCTATCAAGCCCTTGAGATACTCTAAAAAGTAAGATCTGTTATAAAGTCCGGTCAAGTAATCTGTAGTGGACCTCTCGAACAACTTGTTGTTAAGCGCGACCAGCTCTCTGGTTTTAAGGTCCACGGTTTCTTCAAGAGTAGCCTTCTGCAAGGTTTCTCTTTTTAAAAGTGTTTCCACAAGATAAGACTTTTGAACATAATGTGAAAATGCCAGATTCAAGACAATCGCCAGAAACATGATCGCAAGATAGTGTAGATCGATCACCTTTAAAAGGAATGCTGCGATCGGCACCATCGAAATCACCCACACCGCTTTTGTCTTACCGATATTCTCAGGTGCCCTGAAGAGCGTATCCGCAGTTGGTTTATTGTTCTGATAGTCGATAATCCCGACAATGACAAACAGCGTGAAGCTCGCTAAGAACATCACATCCGAAATTGAATTGGCGATATAGGTATCATAGTAATAGCTGAAGATGAATATCTGATCTGAAACGATATAAATTAAAAATGCAAGCGCACCCAATAAAAGCTCGATAGGTATTTTTTTCATTCTCGATGAAAAGAGCATCGCAAGTATGACAACACCTGTGCACACATCTGTCACCATGTAAATCACAAGACTGATAAAATCCACATTCGATAGAATCGTCAGATCGATGTTTTTCAGCAACATGCTGCTCGCCAAACCGAGCAATATGATAAAGACAAGCCCCATATCAAGCAGTAGTTGCATACGGTGCCATTTAGTTATGTTTTTGTAAAAATAGTCTATGATCGCGAATACCATAAAGATATTGGGTAGCGCATAGATGTACAGCAGCAGGGTCGATTCATTAGGATCGATCGACGTAAAATGTTCGTAGTAAAGCCATAGTGTATCCGCAATGGCCCATGCAAATGGCATAAGAGCCACCAAAAACCATGTATACTTAAATTTACCTGCCTTTTTTGCAAAGTAAAATAGCACCCCTGCTGCAAAGAAGTTATGCAGCAGCGATACTGTATCCGTTGTAAATTCAGATATATTGATAAAATAGACATATGCCATTAAAAATAAAATTTGTATTGCGCCAATTAGTTTTAGCTTCATTCGAGTCCTACACTTTCTGATATCACGCATAGGTATAATTTACATTATCGTAATACAAATAGCAAGAAGAACTCAACCGATTCAATATTATTTATGCGAGATTCAAAACCACCTTGAACATATCTCCATCGATACTTAACCTCATATCCGCCTGAAGTACTTTTGAAAGACTCATCGCAATCGAAAGTCCCAAGCCGTTTCCAGCTGTCGACCTTGCTTCTTCACCTCTTGTAAATCTTTGAAGCAGTTCCTCTACAGGCATGTTGAGCGGTTCTTTGGAAATGTTTTTCAGTTCTACTTCAAAAAGATGGTTTTCCTTTTTCAGGTTGATATAGACACGGGTTCCCTGCATGGTGTACTTGGTGATGTTGGATAGCAAGTTGTCAAATATCCTATGAAGCAGCACAGGGTCTGAGGTAATGCTCGCAGAAGAAAGCGTAGTGTTGACGATTAGATCAATACCTGCAGCGTGCGCTTGTTCTTCGTATTCGCCGCTTACTTGGTGGACCAGTTCGAGCAAATCAAGTGTCGTCTCATTTACCTCGATATGTCCACTATTGACTTTTGACGCTTCGACAAGCTGATTGATCAGGTGGTTTAGTCGTTGGGCCTTATCCTGTAGGATTCCGACGTATTTTCCTGCTGTTTCGTTGTCGAGGTCTTCCTTAGCAAGCAGGTCCGTATAGGCGACAATCGAGGTCAGAGGATTCTTGAGGTCGTGCGTCACGTTTGTGATCAATTCGGTTTTCAACTTTTCACTTTTAACCGCTTTTTCCACAGACAGCTTCATGCCTTCATTAAGCGTGTTCAACCTCTGGGCGATAGGAAGAAAAGTAGCTTTGATGTCTCCAACTGTGATCTGCTCTTCCAGATTGCCAAAGGACTGATTCTCAATGAACTGATCGATGATTTTTACAGATTCCAGATGCTGGTATAGTTTTACTGTGGCTATCGTATTGAGCGTCAGAGTCAGAAACATCGCTAGGACCCCGACATCTTCTGTGACCAGAAGATAGGCGGCTAGGATATTGATCATCAGGAGCCCGTTAAGATAAAAGATCCACGAAGGTTTAAAAATACGTTTCCAAGTCATTCGATCGAATAGGTTGAACACCTTTTTAAACAGCCAGTAGATAAACCAGCTCCTCCAAAACGTACGTGATTTGATTCGCCTTGCCAGTGACAATTCAAAAATGACGAACATAAGCATCGAAAAGACGACCGCAACCGCTACCAGAGGAAAACTCTCCACTTCGATCAAATTGACGATGAAAACAAGCGGAGTGATTGAAAGCGTGCCGAATAGAATAGTCAACCATTCAAAAGGGACCCTGTCAAGACCTTTTGACTCAACTTCACCGTGAGGATGCTTTTGACCGGCGACCACATTGAGAAAAGCAAGCGATAAGAACCATATCAGAACATATGCAATCAAATTTGCTATGACTGAGGTTTGCCTTGCTTTGAAATAGGTAAACTGCCGATATATCCGCCCGATTTCGCCTTTATCACTAATGGGCGAGACCTTCATATAGATCTTTACAGGTCTTTCAATCTTCCAGTCCAACGTAGTCGCTCTTAATTGATTGTCCCAGTTTCCGAAGTGATAGTATGTGCCAACTGCATCATAGTCGGAATAGGTCATCTCCTCTTCGCTTACAAGTAGCGCGAACTCGCCGGAATAATAGGTGTCCAGATCTGATCCATAGGGTTCGTTGCCCGTGATTTTTTTGCCACTTGCATCAACAACCGTATATCTGAACGATGTTGAGACATCTGCTCCTTTAAGTCGCTCACGATCATATTCAAGTGTCTGCAAAAGATCATTGAAAAGACTGAAATAGGTACTTCTAAACTCATTCACTTCAATGAGGGTGTTGCTAAAAAGATTATCCAAGTTCATCACAAGCGATCTGCCTGTATCCATTACCACTGCAAAGGTAACAGCGATCATGATCATAACTACCGCTAGTTTTACAGAAGTCTTATACATCATATTTTTCAATTTTATAACCAATTCCCCACACCACCTTCAAGTATTTTGGATTTTTGGGATCTATTTCGATCTTTTCCCTGATCCTTCGTATATGCACAGCCACCGCGTTGTTTGCAGCGACTGCCACATCGTTCCAAGCTCTTTCATAAAGCTCATCGATTGAAAACACCCTACCTAGATGGTTCATCAAAACTGATAAGATCTTCCATTCTGTGGCCGTTACAGAAATCACCGCACCATCGACTGTCACAATCTTCATATGGGTATCCATTTCGAGCCCGCCTGTTTTTAGGATATGTTCCTCTACAGTCCTGTTTCCAAGCTGAGTGTATCTTCTTAGCTGCGCCTTGACCCTCGCGACCATTTCAAGCGGATTGTACGGCTTTGTGATATAGTCGTCCGCTCCAAAGTTGAGTCCGATGATCTTGTCCGTGTTTTCCGACTTAGCAGATAGGAAGATGATTGGCACATTGCTTGTCTCACGCATCTTTGCAACCGTTGTAAGTCCGTCCTGTTCTGGCATCATGATATCCATCATGACAAGGTGAACCTCGTTTTCATCAAGTATCTCCACTGCCTGCTTGCCGTTATATGCCTTATAGGCGTCGATGCCTTCATGCTTTAGGTAGATACATATGGCATCCACGATATCCTTGTCATCATCGCACACTAATAGTTTATACTTCATAGGTCCCCCCTTTTTATCTAGATAAAAATCACTTTGCTTTCTGAAAGCAGATAGCGATTTTCTCAATTATAACATCCTGATTAGTGTTGATGTAGGTCTATTGTAATATTTAGTTTTAACAGAAAGCACAGGCTATTTCTTACAAATTTCTTACTTTCATAAAAAAAACACTTCTCATTCGAAAAGTGTTTTTTGATAAGCTGTCTTTTATCGATTGTCCATACTCATCATCAGAAAACCTGAAAAGCTGGCGTTGTTGGGTGCGAGTGATGAATGGACGTATGTTTTCATCTCGTTGATGACTTTCCTGTAGGTTTTAAAAAACTCATAGTTGGGCTTTGGCGTATATTTCAAACCCTGTAGCTCAAAATAGTCGATGACGTTCTTCACAGTCGTCGGTTTAAAGAGAAGGTCTCGTTCGGGATAATAGTAACAGCTGAAAACCGTCATGATGGTCCACTTTGCCATTTTATATGGCGCAAGCACCTCTAGCATCAAGTTGAATCCCTCTTCTTCATTTTCATGCAGCAGTTCTTCAAGCCCGATCGCAAGTCTTTGCTTTTCTTCTTTTGTCATACTTCTCACTGCATCTCTGAACTTTGGTTTTTCAAATAACGAAACCATCGAGGACTTGTTTACCATTGCGATCATATCCTCGATTACTGTGTCGACGTCTTCAAAAGCACCGATATGAAAATGCTGATGTGCGAATTCAATAAGCTTGTCCATCCTGTGCTTTTTACCGATTGCGATCATTTCGGGTGAATCAAATCCGTCCGGATAGCGCATAAAGAACTGTTCCTCAGCTTGAGAAAGCTTTTGAGCATTCATGTTATCCTCCCATGATGAGCTTTAAGTGTTTGTTTAGCCTTATTTATTTTTATACACAAGACCTCAATCTTTTAAACATTCTAAAATAAATAAGTCGGTCAACCTCATAGGGCACTCTTTCCTTTATTTTTGATTAAGTGCGTTCCACAGGGACTCACTGGTGATCGGCAGAGAGCGTATCCGTACACCCGTCGCATTGAAAATCGCGTTTGCAATGGCTGCAGGCGGTGTGTCGATTCCTATTTCGCCTACCGATTTTGCACCGTAGGGTCCACTTGGCTCATAGCTTTCTTCAAAGCTGACATGCATCGGCCCGACGTCCATCCTGGTCGGAACCTTGTAACGCATGAAGGAGTTGTTGAAGACGCTTCCGTTTTCAAGGTAGTTCACTTCTTCATATAGGGTCATGCCGATTCCCTGAAGCAGGGCTCCTTCGACTTGAATGCGCGCAAGATTCGGATTGATCGGCGTACCGCAATCTACGGCGCCATGGTATTCAAGCACCTTTATTCTGCCTGTTCGTTTGTCGACCTCCACTTCGCAGGCTCCCACCATATAAGGCGGTGGCGACTTTGTTCCCACGTAGGATCCGTGGGCGACCAACTGTTCCTGCTGCTGGGAATAATAGAGTGTTGTCGCGAATTCCTTAAGGGAGATGACCGTATCTGCAGCTGTGATGTTCTCTCCATCAAACTGGGCATCCGTGACCTTAAAGAATCGATTCGCCTTTTCAACGATCGCTTCTCTCATTCTTTCAGCGGCAATCCTCACACTATGTCCTGATATATAAGTCGTGCTCGAGGCGTAAGCTCCAGTATCAAAAGGAGTAAGATCGGTATCGGACGAGTAGACGATGATCTTATCATCAGGCACACCAAGGGTTTCAGCAGCGATTTGCGAAAGTATGGTGTCAGATCCCGTTCCAAGATCGGTGGCACCTATGAGCAGGTTGAAGAATCCGTCATCGTTGAGCTTAAGGATGGCAGAAGCCATATCGATGTAGGGAATACCCGACCCCTGCATCGCAAGCGCCAGCCCCACTCCCCTTACGGTATGTTCATCCACCTGGGTTCTGGGGTATTTCTTTTGCCAGTCCAGGGTAGTTAGCACGCTGTCGAGGCACTCTTCCAGCTTGCATGATTCGACAGTCATGGCAGTACCTTCTGTGCCCTCGCCCATTACTTCGAATATTTTTGAGGTCTCCCCTTCATGGATCATGTTTTTTCTTCTTAGTTCAATCGGATCAAGCTTAAGTTTATCGGCCAGCTCGTCCATGATGGATTCAAGTGCGAAATTGCCCTGGATTGCTCCGTAGCCCCTAAATGCACCAGCTGGTGTCAGATTGGTGTAAACCACATCACCTCTGAACCCGACAGCGTCCACATGGTTATAGAGCGGGAGGGTCTTCGAGCCTGCCACCATGAGTACCGTGAGCGCATGCTCTCCATAGGCTCCCGTGTTGGACAGGATGTCGACGTCGATCGCCTTTAGCGTACCGTCGTTCATGGCGCCAAGGGTGATATCGATGCGCATCTGGTGTCTTGTATAGGACGCGGTGAAGACTTCTTTTCTTGTATAGATAAGCTTGGCTGGGCGCTTGGTCATCTGCGTGACAAGCGCTACAAAAAACTCACCGTGAATCGCCTGTTTGCCTCCGTAACCTCCACCGATTCTGGGTTTTATCACACGAATCGTCGACAAGGGGATATTCAAGTTCTTGGCCAGTATCCTCCGTACGTGAAAAGGAGTCTGTGTCGCTGAGATGATGGTGAGCCTGTCCTGAAAATCGTAGTAGGCGACAGCGCTGTGGGGCTCTGTCATGGCATGTGCCTGAGCCTGTGTGAAATAGCGCTCTTTAATGACCACATCGCACGAATCGAGGGTTTGGCCCATATCACCGATTTTCATTTCGTACTGTGCCGCAAGATTTCTTTTGGCATCATGACCAATCGGAAACATGCTGGACGTCTCATCATTTGCGTGGATCAGCACCTTGTGGTCCATCGCTTCTTCAAAGTCGATAATGGCTGGTAGCACTTCATAGCTGACTTTGATCTTTGACATCGCAAGGTCCACTACTTTTTCAGTGGCACCTGCGATGACTGCCACCGCGTCTCCGATATACCTGACGGTCTTGTTTAAGATTCTTGCATCGTATGGCGAAGGTTCCGGGAACCCTTGTCCAGCTCTTGAAAACACGTGATCCGGTACATTCTCATGGGTCAGAACACATTTTATTTCAGGGATCGCAAGCGCCGAACTCACATCTATCGATGTGATTTTTGCATGGGCATGTGGTGATCTTAAGACCTTGACGATTAGCGCATCCCTTGGCGCCAAGTCGTCCGTGTAGGCTGGTTTTCCAAGCACAAGCCCCATGCCGTCCACTTTGGGAATCGAGGTTTTGATGCTCATCGGTTGTTCACCTCCAAGTAGTTGGCAAGTGCGCGGTGCTGGCCTTCATATCCGGAGCACCTACACATGTTACCGGCCAGATAGTGTTTGACTTGCTCCATCGTAGGATGTTCAATCTCTTTGAATAAGGCGATCAGACTCATCATATGTCCTGGAGAGCAAAAACCACACTGCTCGACTCCTTCGGCTGTTATGTAGTTGGCTATTTCACGTACTTGTTCCTGCACTCCCTCAATTGTAGTGATCAACTTATGGTTGGCCCTGACTGTGAGGAATCCGCAAGAAGGAACCAGTTTGCCGTCGACAAGAATTTGGCATACTCCGCAGCTTGTGCTGTCGCACCCGCGTTTTACGCTCTTATAGCCTAGTTTTCTAAGTGTATCGAGTAAGATTTCGTCCGGAGTCGCCGAAAAGGAAAACCGGTCGCCATTGATGATTAAGGTCACTTCCATCTACTTACCTCCTTAAGCGCATCTTCTAATAGCGATTTGGCAAGCGCATGCCTGTAAACACCGCCAGCTCTCTGATCCGACCCAAATCTGAAGTGCTCCAAAATGAGATCGACAGAAGGTAAGTCGACACAGACGAGTGAAGCTGCCCTGTAGGGGGTGGCACCGAAAGCTATCGTATAGTAATATTCTTTGGCAATCGAGCAGTTGACCAGTGAAAAATCCGTATAGACAGGCTTAAATGCGCTAAACACGCTTTTCACCTTTAAGGGAATACCCACACTCAACAGGATGTCTGCTTCCTCTAGCCCGTGACTGATAAAGTCCTCGATCCTGATGTCGCCTTTTCGATGAAACCTAAGCACCGCTCCAAGCGCCAGTAGGGCTGTGAGGATATCTGAGAAGGGATACCTTCCCATGACACTGCCGCCTATCGTAGCCATATTTCTTACGGCGACACCTGCAATCTGCATCGTACTTTGCCGTAGCGCACGTGGGATATCCTTATTGTTTTCGATCTCATGCAAGGTCACCATCGCTCCTATGGTTATTTCATTTTCGCTTAGGATAATCTTGTTTAGACCCAGATCCTGCAGATCGATCGCAAGTGGGAGGCTTCTGTGCTGTAGTCTTAGGAACACACCCCCGGCGATCAAGGTCGAGTTTTTTTGACTGATCAGCAGCTCGTATGCGGCAGCAACGTCAATCGGTTTGACATACTCTTTGATTTTCACATTAACCTCCTATTGCAGAAATGTCTTTAAGGCCGTTGCCGGTGACAAGGATCACTACCTTATTATGCGGTTTGATCTTACCTGACCTTAGCATATTCTTTAGGCCAGCAAGCGGCGTGGCACCCGCCGGTTCTGCAAAAACACCGGTCATGGATGCAAGATCCCTGATCGCTTCGACGATTTCCTCGTCATGGACAGAGATCATGTCTCCGCCGTTCCTATTAAGAAACTGACAGGCCTTGATGACATCGCGCGGATACCCTACACTGATGCTGTCTGCGATGGTATCCACTACCTCTCTTATCGGTGTATAGGGTTTGCCTTTTTGGAATACATGCTTCAGTGTCGACGCCCCCTCAGCTTGCACTCCGATGACAGTAGGAACCTTATCGACAAGTCCTAGAATCTTGAATTCTTCAAATCCCTTGATGATCGCGCTGATCACAGTTCCATCACCTACGCTTACCAATACATAGTCAGGGACCTGATAATCAAGTTGTACGAGAATTTCATACGCTGCGGTCTTTTTACCCTCAAGCAAATAAGGATTGACCGCTGAATTTCTGCAGTACCAGTGTTTGCTGAACCCAAGCGTCATGGACTGGTCAAAGGCATCGTCATAGGTTCCGCTGATCCTGTTGATCTTGACACCTGCGACCTTCAGCTGGGCGAGTTTTCCCGCGGGCATTTTTTCAGGTACGAAGATGACGGTTTTCAGCGGACTGCTTGCGCTGATAAGTGCAAGCGATGAGGCGGCGTTTCCTGTTGAAGCGCAAAATATCGTCTCATATCCTTCTTCCACAGCAAGGTTCACTGCAATGAGACTCGCCCTGTCCTTCAAGGATGCCGAAAGGTTCATCCCATCGTTTTTGACATAAAGCTTGTCCATACCGAGTAAGTTGTCGAACTCGAGTAAGGGCGTTCCACCGACGGCATCAGCAACAGAAGAATAGTTTTTAACAGGAAGAAGCATCTCAAACTGGTACATGGGTGCGGTTTTTGAAAAGGATGCCAGCATGGGCCTTATCTTGTCGTAATCGTACTTCACTACGAGGGTTCCGAAAATCGAACCGCAATTGTCGCAAAAATAGCGGTTCTTCTCTTTTTTGTAGGTTCTACTGCAGCTTACACAGGTTAGATGGATCACGTGAGCACCCCCTCGATGGCATTTGCCATACATCTGGATTCGCACAGACCGCACCTGATGCAGCGCGACTGATTGAAGACTGGACGTTCGGCCGCTTCATAGGCCATAAATGGACATACCCTGACGCATACCTGGCAGCCGATGCACCTGTCTGTGATTTCCGGATAACCTCCTCGACCTTTCACGCTAAAGTCAAGTCCGGTGTTTCTAAGATCTTCCACCGACTCGATAGCGTTTTCAACCATCACATCGTCCATTGCTTCCACAATGGAACTATAGCTTGCCCTGCCGTTTATCAGCGCCGTCGATAGCATCTGCACAAGATCAGCTCCTGCAAGGATCATTTCGAGCACATCGGTGGCTGTTTCTATTCCTCCGCATCCGATAATCGGAACATCAGGAAAGTTCTTTCTGAGTCTTGCGATCCTTTGAAGGGCGAACGGCTTGATGGCAGGACCCGAAATCCACGAATGGCCGTCCTCGTTTCCTATGAGGAGGGACCTGTTTTTTAAGTCGATCACAGCGCCTGGTCCAAAGGAGTTCAGGGCAACGATTCCGCTCGCACCGGCCTTCATGACGGTTTCGACAAAATGGATGTCATCCACCACATGCGGGCTCATTTTGATCAGTACGGGCTTATCGGTGAGACCTGTGACATGCCTTACCATGGATTCAAGCGAAGCCTTGTTGTAGTGCGTGCTGATCTCGAAAAAGTCCGCGAACCCTTCTAGTTTAGGAATGACGATTTCGAGCTGTTCCTTCGTGTAGCCCACACTGATTCCCAGCGGCTTCGTCTTTTGACTGACTAGCGTCGGGAGCACACCGATCCAGTAGTTCAGATCGTGTTCGCTCCATAGCTCGGTGTTGTACACCATATGTTTGGTCGCCACAATGCACGGCTTTTTAACTTGAGCGCCTTCGACAGAAATCGTTTTTGTGACCAGACCGCCTAGCAGAAGCTCGTTTAGGCTAAGTAAGTTTTCGAGCCCTTCGCATAAAGGGCCGGATGCCGGTAAGAGCGGATTGTCGAATGCCAGTCCGAAGAGATTCACTTTTTTATTCATGTTCAGCCTCTATTCTTTGCCACAGGTTCCCCACTATTGTTTTAGGGATCTTTTGCTCCCTTACAAGCTTGTGATGGTCGACTAAAAGATTGCCTCCATTCCACATCTTGATGATACTTAAGTCATCGTAAATTCCATAAAAGACATGCGAAAAGACATTTTCATCGGTAACGGGACTGGATGCGCTGTAATCCAACAAGACCGCATCAAATCGATATCCCTTGTCGAACTTGCCTAGCTTGAGCCCTGTGATTGTTTCATAGTATCGGTAGCTGTTTCTGATTTCATCTTTAAGTTTTTTGAGCGTCATCGCCTGAGCGCTAGGTCCGCCTTTTGCCTTTTCGCTGTAGTACAGCTCCTGCCAGCTTTTTGCCACATCGGCGCCCAGCCCGTCCGTACCGACGACGACTGGAACCCCATACCTATTCAGCAGCTCATAGTCGACTGTTCCCACACCGTTGTTCTGATTGCTTCTGACATTGGCAACGACCGTGCATCCGCTTTCCTTTATGATCTTGGCATCTAGTTCTGTGATATGCACACAGTGTGCGAGCAAGCTATCTTTCACAAGCAGCCCATTCATTCTAAGCCGTTCAACCGGTGATAGCGCAAAGGCTGTCTGGTCTTCAAGGCTCTCTGCGATATGGCAGTGGATAGGCGCGGATGCGATACTCTCCACTATTTTTTTTAGGGTGCTGTCACCAAGTGTCATCGAGGCATGCAGTCCTAAAAACCCGCCGTACTTCGAAAGATGCATGCGGTTCTCTTCAATTGCGTGGCCTGTATCAAATCTATCACTCACTTCAAAACAAGTGGAACCGTGCAGCCCCATATCCTTTATGGCTTTCTCCACAGCCTTTGTAGACCCTAGGATCTCACCGCTTGCATGGTGGTCCATGACACCTACGACGCCCTTTAGCAGCAGCTCCTGGCCATGCGCTACCGCCGACCAGTACACATCCTCCAGGGTCAGATTCCGGTCGAGTCTCCACCAGACCTTTTGGAGCATCTCCCTAAAGCTCTTGGCATCGCTTTTAAAGTCAAATCCTCTTGCAAAGGAGGAATACATATGGGTGTGGAAGTTGATGAAACCAGGTAGAAGAAAACTTCCTTCACCGTCAATGCAGTTCTTGCAGGACTCAAAATCCTCCATCCTACCCACATCGACAATTTCTCCATGGTCAAAAATGAGGTAGCCGTGATCGATATAGGTCTCATAATCGTATAGCCTAATATTCGTCAGTGCGATCATTAAAATCACTCCTTACAAATTGTCCTTTGTTTTCAAACACGCGCCCGTCATCCATGACGACTTTGCCGCTGACCATGGTGCGGATCACAGCTCCCTTTAGCACCATGTCCTGATAGACCGAGTAGTCACTTGCCCCCATATGGGCTGAAACCACCGTGTGCTTTAGGGGATCAAAAAGGAACAAGTCGGCCCTATGGCCTTCTTTGATTTCTCCTTTGTCCTTTAGTCCGAAAACCGCCGCTACATTTTTGCTCATCTTGTCGATGATGCCTATTCCGAACTTGTTGTACATCAACAAGAAGCTATAGCTGATGCTGCCGATCCCCTTTGGAACCTTCGCCGCATCGCCGTACTTAAGCTTTTCTTCTTTTTTGAAGGGGCAGTGGTCGGTGCCGATCGTCGTCAAGAGGCTTATCCGCTTATTTAGCTTATCGCGTTCCTCTCTAGACCTAAGCGGCGGAGCAAGCAGGTAGAGCGCCCCCTGCTCCTCTTTAAAGCTCTCCTTTGACAGGTAAAAGTAATGCGGGCAGCTTTCTATCACGACATGCTTCATATTAGAAAGCAACTCCACACCGCTACCGCTTGAGACATGCACCACATAAAGCACGCCCCTTCTTTTTAGTGCAAGCAGGTCCTTAAGGGCGCTAAGTTCGGAGGTCAGCGGCCTGCTGTTCTCGAAGGTCGATATTTCCTTGTACCTGGCGTCCACCAGCTCATCGTCCTCCGCATGCACCATGGTGACAATCTCTTCACCTAGTAGGGCCTCTAACACTTCTTTAGGAACTTTACGGTCGGATTCGGAGTAGGTCGTAAACACCTTGATGCTTGAAAGACCGCTACGCTTCACTTGTCTTACCAGTTCTTTCACGTCACCTCTAAAGTTGCCGAGGGTCGCATGAAAACCGTAGTCGATGATCGACGCCTGCGCCTTTTCCATTCTGCTTTTAAGGGCATTGGCGTATTTCATCTCGCTTTCAATCGGATCCAGAAAATCGAGGATCGTCGTCACACCGCCAAAAGCGGCGGCGACAGATCCCTGATAAAAGTCGTCACAGCTTGTCACATGACCGAGGTTCAGTTCCATATGCACATGCGGGTCGATGATCCCTGGCAAGATGAACAGGCCTGAGCAGTCCACCACGTCCTTAGAAGGATGCTCTTCAAGACCTATCAGGCGAATCACTCCATCTTTAATGAATACGTTGCTTTTAAAAAGCCCGCCGCCTGCATACACCTCTCCCCCTATAAGTGCCGTATCGTACATATCAGTACCCCAGTACTTTTTTAAGGGCTTCCTGATGTTGCGTCCTATACTGGATGATCTTCTCGTCCATCTCTTTTACTTTACCCGCCTCATTCAACCAAAACTCCTGATCCTTCATGCGGTTCAGCTCTTCGATGGTTTTTCCCTGTTGTTCTATCCAGGTGTAGTATTTCAAATTATGCCATCTCAGACGGTTGTGTTTGTCGCCTTCATAAAAATCACTCTCGCTCTGATAACCGATGATCCGCTCATAGACGGCCTTGGCCTCATGCTCGCTGTACTCAGGCATGTTTTTCATCACCGAATAGTATCTGTCGATTCCGTCCGTTGCGACAGTGAATACATTTTCACCATCCTTGAGGTCATAATATTTTGCCGTTTTAATCGCCGCGATAATATTCGCACAGCCCGAAATCCCAAGGCAGGTGGATAGTTTGTCTATAAGCGCTTCAGGGATAAACCGGCTCAAATAGGCTTTTCCGGTCTCTGAGTGGAACAGCTTTAAAAGCCGTTTGGCGTCCATGTCGTCAATGAGCACCACACCGTCTGTGTTCATCACATTGTGTATCCACGTGACATGCTTGTCCCCGATGCCTTGAATGTCATGCCCGCCGTAGCCGTTTAATGCGAGTGTCGGACACTGGACAGGTTCTCCTGCGACCACCTTGGCTTTGGGAAAGACCTTTTTGATCCTGTCACCACTTGCGATGGTTCCAGCAGAACCGACAGTAAGTACGACCGCTGCGATCTCTTCGTTTCCTATTTTTTCGTCCTTCACCAGTTCGACCATGGTGCCGCCAGTCACGTACTCATGGAATCTGTAATTGGCAAAAGATTCGAACTGGTTGAGTATTCTGATGGTATCCGGCGACTCTGCCACAAGCTCGTGGGTCTTGTCGTAGATTTCCTTCACATTCGATTCGCACCCCGGCGTGGCGATCACATCGGAGCCGTACCTTCTTATGATCTCAAACCTTTCTTCGGACATCTCTTCTGGTAGGATCACAAGCGACTTATACTGCATACGCGCGCTCACCCACGCTCCGCCCACACCGTAGTTACCTGTAGATGGCCACACGAGCGTGTGATGGGTAGGGTCCACTTCACCACTTACCGTTTTTTCTGTAAGGACGGAATAGGTCGGACCCACCTTATGGGAACCTGAGGGAAAATCCTTGGCATACATCACAATGATGTTGGCGTCCACTCCGGTAAAGCTTGGAGGCAGTATGAAATACCTGTAGGAGTCGTCGGCATTGCGCCAGTTGATATTATACAGATTTACGGGATGCAGCGGGTCCTCCTTTGCCATTTTCAGCGCCATCTTCCTGATGTCCGCATCGATGGTCGAAGGGTGCAGCATTTCTTCGTAGGTAGGTCCTATGACTGGAATTTTCATGAGTCGCCTCCTAAAGGGTCAGAGCCATAACGGCTTTTGCGGTGTGTAGTCTGTTTTCAGCTTCCTGATAGACGATGGAATGTTGCCCGTCGATCACCGAATCCTCCACCTCGTTGCCCCTGTCGGCAGGCAGGGCATGCATGTAATGGACATTGGGATGCGCTGTGTCCATCAGCTTTTCCGTGCATTTCCAGTGCTTATGGTCTTCGAGTCTAGGTTCTGGACCTTTTCCGCTCCATGAGCCCCAGTTTTTTGGAATGACGATGTCGGCATCTTTAAAAGCCTCTTCGATATTTCCTATTACCCTGAAGCTTCCGCCGTGCTTGCTTGCGTTTTCTTTGGCTTCTTCAATCACCCAATCAGGCAGCTCAAATCCAGGAGGATGTGCCAAGGTGACATTCATTCCGTATCTAGGGAAGAGCAGGGCCTGCGTGAGGGGTACGCTGATGGGTTTTTTATGGCTTGTGGCAAATGCCCAGATAATCGATACGTTCAAACCCTTTGTAGACTCGTGCTTTTCCTTGATGGTCATGAGGTCTGCTAGTCCCTGCATCGGATGATACAGGTCGCACTGCAGGTTCATGACGGGTCTTGAGGCGTACTTGGCCATCTCGGTGATGTACTTGTTTCCGATCTCCCAGTCGCAATATCTGCAGGCAAGTCCGTGTCCGAAACTCGACAGGATGACTCCGGTGTCCTTTGCCACTTCACCGTGGCTGATCTGCATGGTGGAGGTATCCAGATAGTTCGCATGCCCTCCAAGTTGGGCGATGCCCATTTCCATCGAGTTCCTTGTCCTTGTGGAGGCCTCGAAAAACATCAAGGCGATGGTCTTGTATTCGAGTATCGGTGTCTTGATGTCCATGTAATGTCTTCGTTTTAAATCACTCGCTGTTTCAAGCGCCATATCAATCTGATCGTTGGTCCAATCCCTAAGTGTGATGAAGTGTTTTCCTTTAAGTGTTCCGTACATGTGAGTACCTCCGGTTTTAAAGTAGTGGTCGATAAATGGCTTTATCCTTTTAAATCAGCGACAAAACACGCATAGGTCGTTATCGCTTTTCTGATATCCTCTTTTCTGATCTTTTCATTTGGAGCATGGGCCTCTTTCTCATCACCTGGTCCGTAACCGATACAAGGAATCCCGTTCATTCCCATGATTGCCACGCCATTGGTGGAAAAAGTCCATTTGTCAGTGACAGGGGCTTCTCCGTGCATCTTTAGATGCGCATCGTTAAGGTGCTTGACAAGCATATGGTCCTCAGGGATCGTCCAGGTCGGAAACTCGCAGGGCACATCCTGCACAAGTCCCGTATAAGAAGCCTTATCGTACCTGTACATGTCAACCACCGCGCCGTAGTCCTTGACGGTTGCAAGGGATCTGATCTGGTCGACCGCGTATCCTGGGGATTCTCCTGTGGTGAGTCTTCTGTCTATCGAAACGGCGCAGCTGTCGGCCACAGCGCACCTTGAAGGCGAGCTATAGAATATTTCAGACACAGCAAGCGTTCCTTTTCCTAAAAAGTCATCGTGGATCAGCTTCTCGTTGAGTGCTTCGAGCTCGTTGATTATCTTTGCCATCTTGTAGATCGCGTTGTCTCCACGTTCGGGCGCAGAACCGTGGGCGCTCGTACCCGAGACATCCACCCTGATCTCCATACGCCCGCGCTGGCCCCTGTAAACCCCCAGGCTGGTCGGTTCAGTAATGACGACAAACTCAGGGACAATCACCTTCTCGTTTAGGATATGTTGCCAGCAAAGTCCGTCACAGTCCTCCTCTTGGACGCTTCCAACGACCCAAAGGGAGACACCTTCAAGTAAACCCATGCTTTTGAGCATTCCCGCGGCATAAACAGCACTGATAAATCCTCCGGTCTGGTCCGAGGCGCCTCTTCCGAATATATGTAGGTCATCTTCTTTTCCGGTAAAGGGATCAAAGGTCCAGTTGGTCAGGTTCCCCACATCCACCGTGTCGATATGACCGTCGAATGCGATGATTCTTGCCCCGGATCCCACACGACCCAGTATGTTTCCCATTTTATCGATGATTATTTCGTCAAAATCGAGTGCCTCCATTTCCTTTGCAATCCGAGACACCACTTCTTTTTCGTTACAGCTTGTGGAGGGAAGTGCGATCAGGTCTCTTAAAAACTTAAACGTGTTCTTCTCATTGGCTTTCATCCATTCCATCATCTTTTGTCTCATTCTTCATCCTCGATCCATTTTCTGAGTAGGTTCACTGCCACTTTTTCCCTGTAGTTCTTCGTCGACCTTTTATCGTCTTTACTCCTGAATAGCGCCTGATAGCCGGACAGGATATGCTCCACTTCATCCGGACTATCGCTGCAGCTGTCGATCTGACGCTCCAGCTGGATGTCCCTTATCACCACATCGTTTAGCGCACCGATCGCCACCCTTGACCCATTCTCTGTAAGCAGGGCGATGAAAGACACCTTTGACAAGATGCTCGATCGCCGCTGACCCATTTTCTTATACAGGTGTTTCTTCACATCCAACTTTGGGAGGATGACTTCGATTAAAAGCTCGTTGGGTATTCTTTGAGTCTTGTATTTTCCCAAGATGAAATCCTGGACAGCTATAATTCTTGAACCTTCTTTCGACTGCAGTCTCACTTTGGCATCCGCCGCATAAAAGACAGGCAGAAGATCCGCCACACTTGCTGCGTTAGCAATGTTGCCGCCTACCGTAGCGGCGTTTCTTATAGCCGGTGTCGCCATGAGTGCTACGACCTCTTTCAGGTACACAGGTAGGATTTCGCTCTCTACGCACTGGGCCTGTGTGACAGCGGATCCGATAAGGTAGTCGGTGGATGTTTCTGTGATCTTCTGAAGTTCTTCAAGCTGAGAGACAAGAATCACATCCCCTTTGAAGGCTCTTTTCGCCCCTTGCCAGTTTCTCGCCCTGATCATAAGGTCTGTGCCTCCAGCCAGAGGGATCAGACTTTTCCCGCTCATCATATCGAGTGCTTCATCAAGGTGTTTGGGTCTATAGCAGCTATACATCTTCTCCACCTCCTAAATCCATACTTTTTACCGCGTCAAAAATCGTCTGATACCCTGTGCACCTGCAAAGGTTACCTGACAGGGCCGATTTGATCGTCTTATCCTCTAAGGGCTGTCCGCTTTTTAAAAGGGCTCCCACCGCCATCACCATGCCCGGAGTGCAGTAGCCGCACTGCACCGCTCCATATTCGAGAAACGCGCGTTCGATCCTTTGGTATTCCTCAGTAGCCGCGTAACCCTCGATGGTGATCACCGACTTTCCTATCACGTTGCCCACCGGAACGACACAGGAGTTGAGGATCTGTCCGTCTATAAACACGAGGCATGCTCCACATTCCCCCTCTTGGCAGCCCTCTTTGGTTCCTGTCAGTCCAAAATCGATTCTTAACACATCGAGCAATCTTCTTGTCAGCTCACAGCCCATATTTATCATTTTTCCATTCAATTCAAATGAAATATTATTCATAGCAGATTCCTTTCAATGACTTCTGGAGTGACCGGTATATGGTTCGTTTTTATCTTCATCGCATGCTCCACAGCAGATGCCACGGCAGGAGCAACACCCACAAGTGTCAGCTCTCCCACAGCCTTTGCTCCAAATGGGCCGTCTTCGTAACGGTTGATGATCCAGTCCGCGTGCATGTCTGGGATATCCATCGTCGTCGGAATGGGGTAGCTTGCAAAGGCTGTCTGCTCTATAAGTCCATCACGTGAAGTCATGTCCTCCATCAGCGCATAACCAAGTCCTTGCACGATGCCTCCATGGATCTGACCCATCAGCAAATTCTCATCAATGGGGATGCCTACGTCATATGCGCCCCAGATGTCCGTGCAGCTCACCTCATAGCTGATCGGATCAACCTCTACTCTTGCAAGAAGAGCCGACCAGGAATATGCCATGTAGGCATTTCCCTTAAGCGTTTCCTGGTCCCATTTTATATATTCGGGCTGAACAAAGTTTTCAGTGATGAGCACCTCACCCCTTTCGTTCATCCTCTCCTTTAACTTGACCGCCGCTTTCGCTATCAAGGCTCCGACCACCATGGTCGTCCTCGATGCGACTGTCGGTCCCGAGTCAGGAACCTTGAAGGTGTCAGGGGTCTCATATCTAACCCTGTCCATCTCGATATCAAGCACAGAAGCCACTATTTTTGAGAGTGTCGTGATCGCACCCTGGCCCATTTCGACATTGGACACAAGGATGGTCACGCAGTCGTCGGTCTCTTTTCTTAACTTCACAACCGCCTTGATGTGGGTCGCCTCGCCATCGCCTGTAAAGCCGCCGCCATGGGGAATGACCGAAACGCCATACCCTACCAGCGGTTCATTCTTTCGTTTTATGGTTTGATAATCGCTTATCGACTCCAGAAGGTCTGTGAGTTCGTTTAAGAAGATGTTCTCGTGGAAGATGCCGCCTGTGGATGTCTCATCGCCTTTTTTGACATAATGCATCCTTCTAAACTCAAGGGGGTCCGCATTCATCCTGTCGGCCAGATGGTTCATATGCAGTTCGAGCGCATACATGCTTTGTGGTGCTCCGAATCCTCTGAAAGCACCGGTGAACACATTGTTTGTCTTGATGGTTCTCCCCCTGACCCTAAGGTTCTTGACAAGATAACTGCCCGTCATTGTCAGGATGGACCTTTGGAGCACGACATCGCTTAAACCAAGATAAGAACCCGCATCGAGCAGAATGTCAAAATCCATGCCGACGATCCTGCCGTCTTTGAGATAGCTCGTGACCTGGGTTTCTGATGGATGACGCTTGGTTGAGAAAGCCATATCCTCCCGCCTGTCAAACACAAGCCTGACCGGTCGCTTTAGCCGGTAGGCGGCAATGGCCACCTGACAGGCTAGCAAGGAGGGATATTCCTCTTTTCCGCCAAAGGCGCCACCTGTCGCTGACTGGATGACCCTAAGTCTGGTCTCGTCGAATCCGAAACTGTGTTTGAGGGCGTTAAGGATGTAGTAAGGGCATTGAAGCGATCCGTACACGGTAACCACGTCGTCTTCATAAGTTCCTACAACTCCTTGTTTTTCCATATACAGCTGCTCCTGATAAGACGTAGAGAATGATTCGCTGAACTTCTCATCATACTCAAGATGCACAAGGCTTCCTTTTTCAAAGGTGTGGTCTGTCAGCGTATGACCCTCTAAAAGAGAGGCTGAGAGCATATCGAACACGGGTGTTTCTTCTATGTAATTCACAGTTATTCCAGACATGTACTCCAAGACGACATCCTTATCCTCACCGACGACCAGTGCGATGGGTTCTCCGATATAGGTCACTCTTTCCTCAGCGAAGATCGGCATGTCCTTTTCTATCATGGCGACTTCATTATGTTCCACCGCATCCTTGCCGCTGATCACAAAGACACCTTCCTTGTGGCAAGGAAACTCGATGGACTCGATTCTCGCGTTTGCTACCGTGCTTCTTAGTGTCTTCGCATACATCATCCCGTCAAAGACGATATCCTCAATATAGTTTGTGACTCCCCGCAGCTTATCTGCGCTATCCACTCGGTGCACCGAATCTGTAATCTTCATCTGTATCCCTCCACAACATATTTTTCATAATCTTCGGGTGTATCGATATCTATCAGTATTCCAGGATCGTCTACTACCACGTACACCTTAGGTGTATCGCTTAAAAATTCTCTTAAGTGCTTGACTTTTGAATCTCTGATGCCCTCAACCACCTTGCTGCTTATCAGAATAGGATGCCCCGCCCTATGGCAGTAGCTTGGTACCACAAGCTGTGCATCCACCGTCAACATTTTTTGATAGGTACTTGCCTGGGTGAAAGGCATATCCGCAGGGATCAGAAAAAACCTGTCACAGCGTATCGCCTCGCATCCCATGACCACTGACGAAAACATACCAGACTCATACTCAGGATTCAAAAGAATCCTCACTTTCTCGTAGTTGCTTAAAATAGGAATCAAGGACTCCTGTCGATGCCCTACCACCACAAAAATAAGGTCGCAAAAGGCAAGCATGTTGACAATCACACATTCTATCATCGGAACAAAATCGATCGGTTTTATCAACTTATTCTCACCCATTCGACTGGATAATCCAGCTGCTAAGATTACACCTTCCACCCTCATATTTACAAAACCTCCCTATCAACATGATTTTACCCATAAACTTACTGATATCACTTATCAATCACCGAATTTTCTATAAATTCACAGTTGGTGATTTGTAACAAACCACCAAAGATTCTCTTAAATCATCCCTCATCCATCCCACACCGTCAAAACTGTGGCAAAGTAGTGGCAAAGACCATTTGCAAGTGAGGCATATGTTAAAATGGGTATAGGTGAAATGTACCCAAATGGAACGGACAGTCGAATCTACTCACGGATTGTAAAGATAGGATGGAAGAATAATGGCGAAGTTGATTTATGTGGCGGACGATGAAAAGAACATCCGGGAACTGATGAAGAGTTTTTTAAAAAACGCAGGTTTTGAGGTGGCTACCTTCGAGACAGGCGATCTGTTATACGAAGCCTTTCTGAAGAAGGAGCCTGACATGATTGTTCTGGACCTGATGATGCCAGGTACCGACGGTCTTACCATATGCACCCGTGTCCGGTCCTCTTCACCGGTTCCGATCATCATCGTATCGGCCAGGGACAGTGAGCTTGATAGGATCACAGGAATAACCATCGGCAGTGACGACTATCTTGTCAAACCCTTCTCACCAATCGAACTTGTGGCAAGAGTCAATTCCATTTTTAGACGGATCTCCTTAAGTGGTAGTTCTGAGGTCCAGACCACACTTAACTTCGCAAACATGGTGATCGATGAAAAAACGCGTCAAATCACCTATAAAAATACGGTCTTCGACGTCTCCCCGACAGAATTCGATTTTTTAGCCTACCTTTTTAACAATCAGGATAAGGCGGTATCAAGGGAAGAACTGCTCAAGAATGTCTGGCAATTTGAAGATGTTGTCGATACCAGAGCCACAGACGATGTCGTCAAGCGCTTACGAAAAAAACTTGCCCCCACAGGTGTACGGATAACCGCCGTCTGGGGATTCGGATTCAAATTGGAGACCAGCGATGAAAAAACAGAAAACACTTAATCAAAAAATTCGACTGCCTTATCTGATGATGATTGTCATCATGCCTCTTTTAGTCTTTATCGTTTTTAACTTCGCACTGAGAAGCTATTTTTACAGAAATACGCTCAACGACCTAAAACAATCATTCACGACTGTTCAGGTCCTTGTAAGGGAAGAGGTCGCCACTCGACTGCCGCAAACAACGACTCAACCCACCTTGGAGCAGGTCAGGAGCACCCTGACATCGCTCAATCATGCGATAAGGCTCGCCAAGAGAACCCAGAACACGGAGATACTCTTTACAAACTCAAACGAAAAGCTGATTTTTCCAAAGGACTTTTCCGAGACGGACTTAAGCGAGGATCTAATCGCAGACCTTGTTTCAAAAGCAGGACCGCAGTCGCTGAATGTCACACAAAAGATAGATTACGACGGCCGGACTTATCTGGTGGCCTATTCCGAACTGAAGGTTCTTAGTTCAAGGGCAAGTCAAAATTACCTGATCCTAGTTGCGCCACTCATCCAAAACGATTCTATGCTAAGACAGATCAATCTGATCCTTATCGGCATCATCCTAGTCGCTGTGGCGATAGGTTCTCTTGTTGCAAACAAGGTTTCGGGGGATATAACAAAACCCATCAGAGCTGCCGCACTACACGCGACAGAAATATCCAAAGGCAAGTATGATCTGATCAGCTCAGATCCTAAATCAAAAGAGATGAGCGTGCTTTACAACAGCCTTAACGACATGAGTAGTGTCATCCAGCAGTCCGAACAGGCACGGATATACTACTTTCAAAACCTATCCCACGACCTGCGTACACCGCTGATGTCAATCCAGGGCTATGCCGAAGGAATCTCATCGGGAGTATTTGAAGATACCGCTCAGGCCGCAGCGATCATCGCTTCTGAAAGCATCCGTCTCAAACTTCTTGTCGATCAGCTACTGACGCTCTCAAGGCTTGAAAGCGGCGCGCAAAAGCTGCACCTTGAAAAAGTCGACATCAAGGAGCTGCTGGACCAATATGCGCAAAGAGTTCAAGGCATCACCAAACAGCAAAATAAGATGGTAACACTCAACTGTCCAGACGATTGTTACCTTCTACTCGATGAGGAGCTGTTTGAAAAGGCGATCACCAATCTTCTTTCCAATGCGGTGAAATACGCACAAAAAATCATCGTCATCGACGTGACAAACCGCGATACCAGTGTCGTAATCCAAATTCAGGACGACGGTCCCGGTTTAAATCCAGAAACGATTCCACATCTGTTCGATCGTTTTTATAAGGGCGACCAAGGCAATTTCGGGTTAGGCTTAGCTATCGTCGCTACAGCTGTTCAGCTCCTAGGTGGCAGGGTCACCGCTGAAAACCACAAAAAAGGTGCCTTATTCACCGTCACCTTAAATAGGACATAATCAGAATCCCTTAGTGGGCAACTAAGGGATTTTTCGTTTTAAAATCACTAAAGTGGGAATCAATACGTTAAGGGCAAGGGGGGATTCAAAATGAAGCACAAGGCATTCATACTCTTTTCACATCTGAGTAAAATACAAGTGTTTACGCTGATTATGATCTTCATTGGCGGAGTGTTTACCTCCTTGCTGGTTCCTTCTTTTTTTGTAACCAGGCAATTTGAAAAACTGGAACAGGAGGAGCTGCTTGTTGATATCGAACGACTGAGAAGTATTCTTACTCAAGAGCAGCAACAACTGACAAACCTAGCACTGGATTGGGGCGAATGGGATGCTACCAATGAGTTTATCGATGACATGAATCAGGCTTACATCGATGAGAACCTCTACTGGGAATACCTAGAAGACAGCCAGGCGCTCAACTATATTTTTTATATCGACAATTTCCATCAAGTCATTTTCGCAGACGGTTATGACTCAGAGATAGGTTCGCTTACAATCGACAAGTTCATCAGTCCACAGATGATCGAGTTGTTTTTTGATAAGATGGCTGAGAACGGACGTAACTTTACAACCGTCGTGAGTACGGATGATGGACCTGTGCTCCTTGCGGGCAACATCATCACCAACTCACACCGTACGACTCCAACTAAGGGACTTATCATGATGGGTAGGCTGATCGATCACACCATGGTCGACTCATTGTCCGTACACTTCGGTGTACCTATTGATTTAGGCGAGTCCAACTTTCCTGAAAAAAATCCTTTATACCTAAGCGGTCCGGATTTTTATTATAGCTACCAGACGATTCACCCAGACCTTATCGAGGCGCGCATGACCTTTAAGACCATCGACGGCTCCATGTTCAGCCTTGTCATCCACTGGCCTCGAACCATTTACAACGAAGGTGAAAAAGTGGCGGTTCTTGTCCAAGTGCTTGTCATACTATCCTTCTTATCTGTAAATTTACTTGTGTTCTTCTCGTTGAGCGGATATTTGACCTACATGGAGCGCACCAGGCGCAGACTCGAAAAGGAGCTCAACGCCTCTGAGACGAAATACAGTGATTTATTCAACAACGCTGACGATGCGATTTATATCTACGACGAGAATTTTCTTATCGTGGAGTGCAACAAGACCGCTTATGAGTGTCTTGGACTGACCAGGGAGCAGCTGCTCGAAAAGAGCATGCTTTCGATCGCTCCCTCAGCGATCATCACCTCGATGCAGCAGTTGGTCCTGCTGTCAAAATCCGGTCATGTGAACTACGAAACCCTTCATCATCATAGCGACGGGTCCACTTTTCCTGTGGACATCATGGCGCAGAAGGTCACGTATATGAACAAGACCGCCATCATGGAGATCGCGCGTGACATCACGACACTAAAAAGAGTCACCGATGAACTGGTCGCTGCGAAGAAAAACGCCGAGTCCGCAAATATGGCAAAGAGCATCTTTTTGGCAAATATGAGCCACGAGATCAGAACCCCCATGAATGCGATCATCGGATATTCTCAACTGCTGTTAAATGATCAGTCGATCTCAAGTACTGTGAAGAACAACTTGAAGACCATCAATAAAAGCGGCAACCACTTGCTCGCACTCATCAATGATGTGCTGGAACTTTCAAAGCTCGAGTCTGGAAAGCCACAGATCAATGACAATGATTTTGATCTTATCTCACTTGTCGAAGAAATCATTCAGATGTTCCAGCTCAGAGCCAAGCAAAAGCGGATAAGACTGACCTTCATCCATTCAGATAACTTCCCCGATTTCGTAGTAGGCGATGAAAGCAAAATCAGACAGATCATGATCAATCTGATCGGCAACGCTGTAAAGTTCACTTCGGACGGGGCTATCGACGTTATGATGAATCTTGTCAGCTCGGGTGATATCTTCTATGAGATCACCTTCGATGTTACAGATACTGGGATAGGAATAGCTCTAGAAGAGCAAGACAAGGTATTCCAAAGCTTCACTCAAACCCAAAGCGGAATAAGTTCGGGTACAGGTACAGGCCTTGGCATGTCGATCAGTAGGGAGTACGCCCGTCTTTTAGGCGGCGACCTATTTATCTTGAGAAGTGAATCAGAGGTCGGTTCCTGCTTTAGATTTACCTGCCCCCTTAAAGTGTCAGAAAAACTGGGTATCGCTCTGAATGTACCCGATTCAGAACCATTTAGGCGCCTAAAAGCCGAAAAGCTTGTCGATAAGATAGAGCCCGCTGAAAATGACCGTCTAATCCCTCTAGATATGATCGAGCATTTAAAAGCATCTCTTGAAAATGGAGACAGATTGTCCATTGAAAACCTGCTTCCCAAGTTGATTCGAATCAACAAGGATGTGGCTGAAGAGATTGAAACACTTCTCGATCAATATGATTATGAGTGCATACAGTTGCTATTACAAAAGGAGGCTGAACGTGGACAGACCGACCAATATCATGATTATTGACGACACGCCTGCAAATTTGAAACTACTCGAGCAACTCCTCAGGACAGAAGGATACCATGTATTCAGTTTTCCAAATGGCGAGCTTGCGATAAAAAGCGCCATCAACAAGCGCCCTGATCTGATTTTCCTCGATATCAACATGCCGCAAATGAATGGATACGAGGTTTGCAAAGCGCTAAAGAGCCATCGCAACACATTTGACATCCCCATCATCTTTATCAGTGCGCTGCATAGCACCATGGATAAGGTAAAGGCCTTCAACGCCGGTGGTGTCGATTATGTGTCAAAACCTTTTGAGATAGAAGAAGTCAGAGCGCGGCTCAAGACGCATCTAAAAATCCATGAACTCGAATCCAAACTGAGAGATGTCAGCCATCATCTTGGTGAAATGGTAAAAATGAAGGTCGCAGAAGTCGCAGAATCCCAGTACGCAACCATTATCGCCTTGGCAAGACTTGCAGAATCCAGGGATGACGATATCGGTAACCATATCGAAAGGGTCAAAACCAGCTGTAAACGACTCGCTCAACTTCTTTCAGTTTTTCCCGAATATAAGAACCTCATCACACCGATCTATATCGAAAATCTTTCACATGCCTCACTCTTACACGATATAGGAAAAGTCGCCATAGAGGACGCTATCCTTAAAAAGCCTGAAAGACTGACTATTTCGGAGTTTGAAAGGATGAAAGAACACACCACCATCGGCGCTGACACATTAAAGGTCATCCTCGAAAAGTACCCGCAGAACAAGTTTATCAGCATGGGGCTTGCCATCGCCAACTACCATCATGAAAAGTGGAACGGCACAGGGTATCCAGGGCATCTTTCAGGAATATCCATTCCTTTGCCGGCCAGGGTCATGTCCATCGTCGATGTGTACGACGCACTTCGGTCCAAACGATGCTATAAGGATCCATTCACGCATGACGAATCCATACGGATCATTCAAAGTGAAAAGGGTATCTCCTTCGACCCTCTCATCACAGACATCTTTGTGGAACATCATGAGGAATTCAGACAGATTTATGATATGACTACTTGAACAGTAGGCTCTTTACAATAAAAAATAGACCAAACGACATAGTTCAAAGTCGCTTGGTCTATTTTTCATAGTTTAGAGCAAAGTCCATCTGCCCATTCTTCAATTTTTGTCCAGTCCCGCTGGTCCGCCTTCGAATCTTTAGGTATGCCGAAGATAAACCTGACAGGAGCAGGCATCACATCTCCACTCACACCACCGAACACGGCCGTATCGATAGGTTCCACTATGCTGCTTGGTTTGACAAGCGCCTTATTGACGGTCTTGTTCCACAGCTTTCTTCCTTGGTATGCCATGATTCCAAGTGCGAAATACGCTACTTTGACATTGCTTAGCTCCGCTTTATGCGTATTGACAAACTCATACGCATCTTGTCTCCAGTTCATACCGTTGATCGGGGCACCTATGATGATGCTATCAAAACCCTTAAAGTCCTTTACCTCATCAAGTTGCCGAATCTCTACCGTATGGCCCTTATTTGTCAAAATCTCATTGATCCTCTGTGCCACTTCCCTTGTGGATCCTGTTTTTGTAACATAACCGATCAGTACTTTGCTCATAGAGTCCCTCCTAGTTGCTTAGGTCGATATATCTTCGAAGCTCAGCCATCATGTCTGATATGCTGAAAACCCGTTCGTATCTTTTATAGATCTTGTTCCCATAGATGAACAAGACCGTAGGAAACTGAGTGACATCATACCTTTTGATCAGTTCAGGTGAAAGGTTTGTAGACAATGGCACATAAGTCGCATCACTGATTTGATCCAGTTCTTCAACCAGTTTCATTCCGACAATTTCGCAAACATTGCATTCACGGTCACTCAGATGAACCACAAACCATTTTTCCTCTTGCAACTGCTTAAGTTCCTTTTCGTACATGTTACACCCCATCTATTTCAAGTGGTCGGCACTAATTTTCATAGCCGTCCCCATGGTCTCAAACTCCAATTTTTTATAATAATCAACGAGATTGTCTTTACATACAAGTTGTATGTGCAGTTTGTTGGACCGGCAGTGGTCGACAAGGCGCCTGCTTATTTCTTTACCGATGCCAAGTCCCCTGTGGGGTTCAAGCACTCCCACTCCACAAATATACGCGTTGATGATCCCATCAGATACCACTCGACCGGTTCCGATCAGCTGATCCCCATGATAGGCATAAAGCACATAATAACTTTGAACCATGGTCATTTTCAGTTGATGGCTGGTGATGTTGATTTGCTCCAACCAACCGAGTGCGTCATAAAGAACTGCTATGTCCATTGATGATTTGGGAACCATCACATATTCTATCTTCATCTATTCATCACCCTTTCCTTATGCTTTGTATAGACCATTCTATCTTGATTCTACCCTTAAATCAGGTACGAAATCTTGAAATATCTTTTTTTGACCGCGAGTATCCGGCAGCACTTACTTTTTCTGCATCAGTAGTTCCTATCCGGAAATCTCATTCTCCAGCTGAAATAGTCATTGTCTTCATTCTTTTGGTAGCTTAGACAAGCTGCGAACTTCTCACCCTTCTTGTTGATGAACTGATTGCTGCAGACTTCGCCTTTTTCAAGGAGCTTCATGATGGTGGATTTGGTCGCAGCGACCTTTAACGCCGTAAGATACTTGTCGTTTTTCCAGATGATGAACTTGCAGCCGCCCTTGTAGTTCGTACAGCCATAGCCTTTTTCACCTTCAACGATAGCTGAGCCGCAGGTTGGGCATTTTCCGAGCACCTCGCGGTCGTCTGCTCTCTTGTTTCCAAGATCCTGAATCACATGAAACTGATCGCTTTTGATCGCGTGTACAGCATCTGCGGTAAAGGACTCGATTTCATTTAAAAAGTCGCTTCGAGGAATTTCTCCCTTTCCGATGTCAGATAAGGTCTTTTCGAGTCTACCGGTATATTCAAGGTCGAAAAGGGACTTCACAGGGAAGAGCTCCACCATTTTCTTTCCGACAGGCGTGCAGTACAGGGACTTGCCTTTCATCGCGACATAACCTACTCTGATGAGTTTAGAAATGGTTTCCGCCCTCGTCGCGGGTGTCCCGATGCTGAAACCGCTTAAGATCGCCTTTAGATTCTCAAGATCCTCTTCAGATTCCTTTTCGTTCACATCGATACCTTCAATGTCATCATCGTCCTCGTCGGAATCGCTGTCGTTTTCGGCGTCCTTAGGCTTTTGCGTCGTCTTGAACTTTTTACCGCAGGTCTCCATGACCCGCAGCAGTGTCTTTTCAGTGTGCTTTTTAGGAGGATTGGTTCCTTTTGTTTCGATTTTGGCCTTCTCAACATGAACGACCTCATCCTTTTCAACTTTAGGAAGCACCTTTTCCTTTGATTTTATCTTTTCGACTTTACGCCATCCTTCAATCAGCTGAACACGCCCCTTTGTTATGAACCTGCCACTTTCATACTCTCCACCGTCAAGAGCCCCGCATTTGACGGTAATCACGGTCTCCTCGTGCTCGGCTATGGGCATGAACTGCATCAAAAATCTGTTTCTCACAGCATCATAGACAACCTGCTCGTCTGGCGATAATCCCTTTGCCTGAATATAGGTCGGTGTAATCGCGCTATGGCTCTCGACTTTTGAATTGTCGAACACGCGCTTTTGAGTATGGAACTCAATCTCCTCTTCAAAGGGCAGTCCTTTTTTATGGACGAAGAGCACCCTCTTCACCTTTTCAATCAGCGATTCCTCAAGGGCTAGACTTGCCGTCCTTGGATAGGTGATCAGTTTCTTCTCATAAAGGGACTGGGCCACTTTCAAGACCTTGTCGGATGTCCAGCCCTTCTGCTTGCTGGTGACATGACCCTGAAGTCCTGATAGATTGAACAGCACCGGCGGGTATTCCCTTTTTGTCTCCTTAGTCAGTTCCTCAATGAAGGCGGGCTGCTTGAGTATCGCCTTCTTCAAGTCTTCAAGAAAGGGCTTCTCTTCAAACTTGTCCTTATTGTCAAAGGTGAAAACCGACTCAAACAGTTCACCTTTCTCGGTCTTTACTGTCGCTATGAGTTTATGGAACTCCTCTTTCACAAAGTTCTCGATTTCAATATCCCTGTCATAGATGATCTTTAAGGTCGGCAGCAAGACCCTGCCTACATTAAGCGCCTTTCCTGATCCCCGCTGATACTTGAGGGTCGCCACAGAGGTCAGATTGATGCCGATCATCCAGTCCGCCCACTGCCTGCTGATACCGGCATCCTTAAGGGGTCTCATGGTCTCATTGTCCACCATCTTGGTTAAGCCCTCTTTTACCTCGGTAGGCGTCCATTCATTTAAAAGCAGCCTCTTCACAGGCTTTTTCACTTGCAAATAGTCTAATATGATATCCCCTATGATCTGACCCTCACGGTCGAAGTCACAGGCGGAGATCACTCCAGTCACCTTATCGTCCTCGATCAGTCTCCTGATTGTATCAAGCTGTTTCTTCGCGCCCTCATCCACGACATGCCTGTTCTTTGAATCCCCTTTGATCTTATATTGAAACGGGTGCGGTACAAAGGGAAAATTCTCCAGTCGCCACCCCGCCATTTTTTCGTCGTAATCCTTCGCGTCAAAAAGCTCGAGTAAATGACCGAACGCCCATGTGACATAAGCCTTATCGGATTCATAATACCCGTCACGCCTATTCTTTGCACCAATAGCTTCAGCGATATTTTTTGCGACGGATGGTTTTTCAGCAATTATTACCTTAGACATATAAAACCTTCTTCTCTTAAACAACCGGCGATTAATCTGATACACCACTTATTATACGCTGTAATCAGCCAACAAACAAATCTCAAATCGTATCCGCCACCAAATGAAACACATTAACCACTTGTCATTCGATACACATAACTCCTGGAAATTCCAAAATACTCAGCGATCACAGTCGCCGAAACGTTAAACTCCCATCTTAAAACCTCTAGCAACTGCATTCTCAACGTCAGAAAATATTCTTCGATCCCCATGCCAAGCATCATTTTTTGATCATATTCCAATACATTGAAAAAGGCGTCGATAAAATCACGGTCTCTCACGCTTATGCTTTTTACTTTCATAATCGCTTGCTCAATTTCCTCTTCAATCGATTTGCTTAAAATGACATTAAACTGCTCAGTGGCATCCTGCTGATTCTCACCAAGCATTTCATAAGCTAAATCAAGGTCGCAAATTCCGCTACCTGCCTGGTACTCATTAAAGGAAGACCAAGGATATTCATAGTCAGTTGTAAGACCTGCCTTTATTGGATTCCTATGAATATACCTTAAAAGATTTCTGTAATAGCCACGCTTTGCACAGTAGCAATTCTTGTATCTGCCTGAATAGTTCAATCCGAAGGTGTCTTTTTTATGGTGAAACCATTTCGAATAGGCCAGTTGCACATCATGCATGAAGGTGCCGATATGTGTTTCACCTGTTGCGATTAGAAAATGAGCATGGTTGTCCATCATACAATAAGCCAGCAGACTCACCTCGTGTATCTTTTTATAGAATACGAATAGAGTCAGATATTTTTCTTTTTCGCGGTCATGCTTAAATATGTAATTGCCGTTATTGCCTCTAACGATCACGTGATGAATAGCTCCCGGATGATCCAGTCTTTTTCTATAAACCACTATACCCACCTCCTAACCTAATCTATTTTATCTTATTGAAAAGCAATATTGGTCTGCAAGTTGCATCATACATAATATGGAAATAGTGTCGCTAAGGGAAGTCGATACGCTCTGGGACACATTATTTTACAATTGTGTCGCTGAGGGAAGCTGATACGTTCTGGGACTCTTTTGATGACTTGACAGGTGGTGTTTTATGACCTAGTATATACATAGATACTCAATGCATATGAATTCGAGGTATAACTATGAAACTTTCAAAAGAACTGGTTAAGGGCTCCACAGTGCTGCTGGTGCTCAATTTACTTAAAAACAAACCAATGTACGGTTACGAGATGATCAAAAACATGGAACTCATCAGCAGCGGAACCTTTGAGTGGAAGGAAGGTACGCTCTACCCGATCCTTCACGGTCTCGAAGTGGACGGTATGCTGGATTCGTTCTGGGAGACGCCTGAAAATGGACGCAAGCGCAAATATTATCAAATCACAAAGAAGGGACTTAAGCTACTCGACCAAAAACAATCCGAATGGAAGCAGTTCACGACAGCAATGGATGTCGCTCTTGGAGGTATGAAATGGATCAAGGCATAACTACCTTTGTTGACGATGTGCTCAGGCAGGTGATCAATACAGGTGCGCATGACGCGATACGTGATGAGCTGATTGACCACTATGCGACAACTGCCGAAGCCTATTTGGATTGCGGTGATAGTGAATACGAGGCGAATCGTAAAGCCCTGGCTTCACTGGGGGACGGCAAATCCATCGGCAAGCAACTGAACAACGTATGGTTTCCTCAGCTGAAGTGGACGATCCAGTGGTGTGTAGTGACACTCGTCATCCTGCTACTTTACTCGTATCTCTTTATTAACGAGACCTCCTTGTTCTCAAAGGCATCTTTCCTGATGATATTTGTCGCTATGGGTATCGATATCCTTTCTCAGTCCTGCACACTCAAGTACATTTATAGTTACTACAAGCAGGTCGAGCTGCCCTTTGTCAGAATCTACCCCTTAAAAAAAACTCAAAAGAACAGCATAAGTTACATAGAAAAATTGACCAATCGTTTAGCAGTCGTCTTTGGAGTGTTCTTTGGAGTCCTAATGATCGCATCGACGGTTTCGCTTGCATTTGAAACAGAGACACTTTTAGCGGCCGATCGATTGACAAGTCTGGCACTACCCCTTATCTTTTATAAGGTTTTCTTCTTAACCTTTAAGATGATGAAATCTCCGATCGTTGTGATGGACCACCGGGGAGTATGGATTCAGGGTGCGACCATCCCATATCTTAAATGGTCATCTATCAAGGAGCTTAAGTTTTACACTAATTACAAAAAACAATATGTATGCGAGTTCATCCGATTCAATCACAAGGGCAGAGTCACCATGCCGTGTCTTCCGCTTGATCAGGAGTCGATTATTCATCTGTTTGAATGCTATTCGCAAAAACAAGTCAGCACTTCACCTTAAGGGCGAAGTGCTGTTTGTGTTCATTGATCTTGTTGATGGCTACGCTTATTCCGCCAAGATGTCATTTAAGATCGCATCGGTGGTTAAAAGTTCAATCGCTTTTTTTGGGTTTTCTGCTAGATGAATTGTCGTATACCGGTTGGGTTTGACATTGGGAGCTGCTTGTATGGCGCGTTTCACAATTTTTTTTGAAATCGAGAGCGACTTCGCATGGGCAAAAAATCCGGTATCTGTTAGAAACGTTCTTACCCTTTCCACCCGATGCTCTTGGACAAGTGCCATGATATAAGTCGCAATTCCTACCTGCACGCCGTGCAGATACTTTCCAGGTACGATAGAGTCCATCGCATGGGATATCAGGTGTTCGCTTCCGCTTGCAGGCGCGCTGTGCCCTGCGACCTCCATGCTGATTCCACTCATGATCAGCGAGTCCACCACTTCTTTGATAAAGAGTCCCTCCCTGATATAGGAAAAAGGAAGCCGTACAACGCTGTTGACCGATTTTTTCGCGGTCAAGAGGGCATATTGGTCCACCTGGCCGATCCCATGATTTACTTCAAATTGCCAATCGTAGTTGGCTGTGATCTTTGAGACCACATCTCCAAGTCCGCTGTAATAGAATCGCTCTGGCGCGGTGGATAGAATCGATAGGTCTGCAATCACGCCGTAAGGCATCAGTGCTTTCACGCTTTTTCTTTTTCCATTCACATACAGTGAAGCTCCAGAGCTTGCAAATCCGTCATTGGAAATACTCGTCGGTATGCTGATAAATGGCACCGCGCGTAAAAAGCTGACAAACTTGCCTGAATCGATTGCCTTACCTCCCCCCATCGCTAGGATCACATCCATTTCATCAAATCCGTATGCGATAGGTGTCAGTTTCTCTACTGCGAGTTCTTCAAGTACGATAGGCCCGACTACCTCAAGCGTTTCATCGGACAAGAGCGGTTGCATCTTCTGTTCGAATAGCTCTTCGATTCCCGCACCCACAAGGAATAGGATCCGTTTGAATCCATGCGCCTTAAGGCTTCTTGGCAAATCGGATAAGGCGTCGTACCTGCTTTCTATGAGCCTTGGTATGGCTATCGCCTGGCTTCTCATCAAACACCTCTTTTCAGATGGTCGACTACTTCTTCATAAGTTTCAAATTCAATGCAGTCCTTTCCTGCTTGTTTGACAAGCTCGATCAGTTCTCCCTTGGCAAAGATCACATCGGCCTCTAAGGCGGCTGACAAATCGGGCTCCGTGTCACCTGCGAAGTAGATCCTATCATACTCTTTTTTAAAAGAGCGCATCACTTCGCCTTTATCGATTCCAAAGACATCCGAATAGAAGGGACTTTGCACATTTGGTGCCATCCGCATGATCCCTTCTTCAAAAAATCCAGGGTTGGTGATGACATCGACATGTTCATAACCTTCTTTTTTAAGCACGTCCTGAATGTATCTGTCAAAGCCCGCACTGACAAATTTAAAGTCGATTTGCTGGTCTGACAGATAGGTCAATAGCGCTCTTAGATGTCCATCAAGTTCGATGGTACCAATTAGCGATTCATACTCGCTATCTGTCAGCTGATGCCAACCAAAAATTTTATTTAAAAAATGATAATCCACCTTACCGGTTTTTCGATGTTCCCTGACATAGGTCCATCCTTCATCTCCAATTTTATTGAGCACTATCTTATAAAAATCAAGCGCAGTTGCAGTTCCGTCAAAATCGGATACGAATAGTTTTTTCATGCATGCCTCCTAAAGTTGTGCAAGAGCTACTGTGAAAGCTCCTGATGTTCAGCCTTCAGATCGATTGTGTCCGGTTTCATATTCTTGCTGCCCGATTCGATACCCAAGGCGATGCTTAGTACATCATCGATGGTCTTCGCGAACTCGAACAGGAGCGTGTCCTTTACTTCTGCTGGCACATCTTCTAAATCCTGCTTATTCTCATATGGCAACATTACCCGCTTTATGCCTGAACGATGCGCTGCGATAACTTTTTCTTTGATTCCTCCGACTGGAAGCACAGCTCCCCTTAAGGATATCTCACCGGTCATCGCAAGCTTGGCGTCTACGGCGATGCCTGTCACCAGCGAAGCGATAGTCGTGAATAGGGTGACACCCGCCGATGGACCGTCTTTCGGTGTCGCGCCTGCTGGAATATGAATATGCAGATCATGGGTTTCAAATTTGAAATCCATGACATAGTCGCTTAAGTTCGCTCTCACAAGACTCAAAGAGATTCTCGCAGACTCTTTCATCACATCGCCAAGCTGTCCTGTCAGGATCAGCTCTCCCTTGCCAGGCATGAAGGCCGATTCGATAAACAGCACGTCTCCACCGACAGGTGTCCACGCCAGTCCTGTGACGACACCCGATTTATTGGTATCTGCCACCATATCGTATCTGGTGATCTCATGACCTAGAATCTCGTTCAACATCTCTTTCTCGATCACATAAGGCTTGTCCACCTGATTGGTCACGATTTTTTCTGCCGATACCCGAATAATTTTCGCAATCTGGCGTTTTAGGGTTCTTACGCCTGCTTCTCTTGTATATTTATCGATAATCAACCTAAATGTATCATCGCTTATCAGAAGGTCATCTCTAGTCAATCCATGTTCCTCAAGCTCTTGGTCAAACAGATGCTTCACTGCGATATGAAACTTTTCTGTAGAGGTATAGCTATCCACTTGTATCACTTCAAGTCTATCTACAAGCGCTCCTGGAATCGTTCTCAGGTCGTTGGCGGTCGCAATGAAGAACACATCGCTTAAGTCGTAGGGGACATCAAGGTAATGGTCCATAAAGGTGTTGTTCTGCTCAGGATCGAGCACCTCTAGCAAGGCGCTGGAAGGATCACCCTGAAACGACGACCCTAATTTATCGACTTCATCGAGTACGAAAACGGGATTGTTCGTTCCTGAGCGTTTCATTCCCTGAATAATCTTACCGGGCATGGCCCCGATGTAGGTCCTTCTATGGCCCCTGATTTCGGCTTCATCCCTGACTCCGCCAAGACTTGCCCTGACATAGGCCCTGTCAAGGGTTTTAGCGATGCTCTTCGCTAGACTTGTCTTGCCTGTTCCCGGAGGTCCCACTAGTAAGAGGATAGATCCCTGCTTTTCATTCTTTAGCTTCATGACGGTCAGGTGCTGTACTACCCTGTCCTTGATCTTTTGCATGCCATAGTGGTGCTCATCAAGGATACTCCTCGCGTTTTCGATGGCGATAGGCTTCACCTTCGCCTTAGCCCATTCAAGGTCCAAAAGTAGCTCGAGATAGCTTTTGATGACATTCGATTCCGCCTGGTTGGGTCCCATGCGCTTAAGCTTTGCAAGTTCCTCTCTGGCGATTTTCTTCACTTCTTCTGGAAAATACTTTTCCTCGATCAGTTTTTCATAGTCTTTTCCAAGACCGCTTTCGTCATACTCTCCCAGCTCCTCCTGAATGGCTTTGAGCTGTTCTCTGAGCATACGCTCGCGATAAGCCTTGTTCATGTCCTTAGACATTTTCGACTGAAGCTCTACCTGAAACTTGATGTATTCTTTTCTCTCGATCAATAAGTCGATCATTCTAAGGCTTCTCTTCCTCAAAGAAACCATTTCCATGAGGTCCTGCTTCTCCTCAATGCTTAGGTTCATAAAGGGCATCAAAGTCGCGATCATCTCATTCAGATTGTCGATGGTATCAAGCGCCTCCTGAAACCGTTCGGATCCCTTGATCTGCTCGGCGATTTCAGCGGTCGTCTCCTTGATATATTTTAGTATATCCGACTCGCTTTTAGCGTCGATATCTATGATGTCCGGTAATTCCTTGGCGATACCTCTGAAATGATTTTCTTCTGGAATCAGTTCCAACAGCTCGACACGTTCTTTCACGTACAACTGAACCGTAGTAAGATTATTCCTACTGCTGACGTTATGGACTTCAACCAGGTTACCGATTAGGTAGACATCTTCTTTTGTTCTTAACTTTTCATGATAGTCTTTCAGTGTAAATGCGATCGCACTTCCACCTTCGATCCTTATGGCTTCAAACAGCTTAAAGTCAATGGGACTATCCGCTGTGATCTGCATTTCCTTGCCGCTAAATAGCACTATATTTCTGAGTGGAATCAACAATTTATTCATATGTCACCTCCATTAGTCCATCTGACAGTTTATGCTAAATGCCATCTGGTTAAGCGCGTCCTTGCTTTACTTCTTTAAACTCAAGCTAGTTTTTTTAAAACCGAGATCAGTACTTCAAGGTCTTCTTCAGAAAGTCGACTCTCAATGGTCGAAGCTAAATACTTTGCGGTTAGTTCATCAAGAGTGGCAAGGTGTTTTCCTTTTTCTGTAAGCTTCAAGTAAAACACACGTCCATCCTCAGGACAACTTTGTTTAACCACATAGTCGTTTTTTATGAATTTTTTAACCATCTCCGTGACAGTCGGCTTGGACAAGTTCAGCATTTCTGCGAGTTGACTCGTCGTAATCGCCTGGTGCTCATGAAACACCTTCAAATAATTGATTTGCTTAAGACTCATTTCTGAAAGTTTCAGATCTTCTAGCATCTTTGTGTAGCAGCGACCTTTTAACTTCGATAGATTTGAAATGCCTCGGATCAATTCGTCATTGGATTTCATCAAATCACCCCTTAGTTAGTTTGGTTTTCCCTAACTATAGGATACACCCCTTCACACTGTCTGTCAATTCGGCGAATACCATGAAAAAAGCTCCCATCTTCTACAAGCGGGAGCCTCTTCTAATACATTTATTTAGTCGTCTTTTTCGTCATCGTCATCGTCAGCGCTGAGAATGATTTTCTCCTCGTTCACATCGCTTTGAGACGAAGTAGCTCCTGTAACGGCGTCTACGCTGTCCCCTTGACTCTTGTTGATGCTTTTTTTATCTTCCACAGCCTCTTTTTTTAGTGTTTTCCAAAGCTTTTTCGCTTCGTCCTTCAATTCCTTATAGTCTGCGGTTCCAGCGTCTGTCGCCTCTTTCACTTTTTTTATGAAGGACTTGACTTCTTTGCTGTCATTCTCATATGGAGCCAGCTTGCTTAAGAATTCACCTAAACCCTGATCCTCATCAATTACAGAAGCGGATGTCAGCGTATCGATTTTTTCGTCTTTATCATCCTCATCATCTGCTTCGTTACGATCATCCTTTGATTTGTCCTTGGATTTATCTTTTTTATCTTTTTCATCATTTTCATCTTCCTCATGATCTTTGTCTTTTATTTTGATCAGAACGCCTTTCATGTCTCCGATGATTTTTATACTGTATTCATCTTTAAACAACTCTTTAACCGACTTGATATTGGTGATATCAAGGTCCTCGCTAAATGTGAGCAGTCCGAGCGCCACCTTTGTGTCATGGGCCTCATCCAACTTGGCTATGGTGCTGTCTGTCATCGCTAGGGTGATCTGGTTTAGCGAATCGGTGGACTCCAGTTCATTTTGGATCTTCTCTTTGATTTTTCCCGAACTCCCTTTCGCTCTTTCCTTCATCGGTACAGACGTGATCACGATAAAGGCTTCTTCGTTTTGATCGATATAGCCTTGATCCTTCGCTTCTTGCACTAAATTGGCAATGGCTTCTTCAACGTTTTGACCGTTGACATCCAGCTTAAGAAGCTCTATGCCGTCCTCATTCATGGGACGTGCCTCAAGCACTACATTTTTTTTGTTGAGCATCAGCTCGACACTTGGATTGATATCCATGGTCACCACCGAATACAGCGCCACATTTTCGAAATAGTATCCGAAACTCAGTGTGAACATCAGCACAAGCATCGCAGCGATGCTGCTGTATCTGAAGAGTTTTTTAGAACTCTTGTAGGCCGGTCTGTAAAGGATGTCCTCCTCAGTGAAGATGACGCTCATGCCTATGGACATGGTCCCCTTGTTTGTGATCTCATGGTAGACTCCGTCGCTTGCAACGATACTGCTATTCTCCTTGACCTCAATTACGATTCCCTTTTTCATGTCATTCCCCTCTTGTCACCAAATAGGATTCTATCCTATCCAGTTTTTCATGCACGACGATAATAATTGCTATGATAAAGTTCTTAAACGTCCTAAGTGTCTTCTTTGATGCCTTGAACCTTAAAATGATATCCGGTATCGGTAGTTTTTTCGAGCGATACAGCTTTGATACCAGCTCCTCTTCATTGCAGATTTGTTTACCTAACCTTGTGGTGTTGATTCTTGTCGCCTCATGCTTAGGTGCCGATTCGACCAAACTCTCCAGCTCGATAGAGAACTTTGAGAGCGACCTCTTAAATTCTTCAATTTCAAGAACCAGCTCTTCGTCGATCCGTTCTATCTGGTTTAGAACAATTATCTCGTCATATTCTGTTTTGTCGTAGTGTCTTTTCTCTTTACGCAAATAATCCATGACCCTGCTGCTGATCAGAAGGCCTGCGTAACTGAGGAACCCTCCTCTTTCTTCGTCAAAGCGGTCAATCGCCTCATCAAAGGCGGTCAGACCGATGAGGTATTCCTCATCATTTTCTGTACGAACATATCTTTTTGTCGTCTTCGAGACGCATCCGAGGATAAAGGGTATATATTCCTTGATCAGTTCATTTCGTTTTTCCTTGTTGCCGGTATCTTTGATTTCCTTTATCGTCATCAATAATTCATTCATGCCCTACGCTCCTTAGCTTGTTTCGCTATAGTATACGATTATCGTCCGGTATTTAGGTACCTTCTCGTTAAAATATCCCCTATAAAAAAGAAAAGTCTTCGTTAAAGGACTTTTCAATGTTTGAATGATTGAATACTATTTTTGCTAGAACAGGTGGGTTTTCCTTAATGCTTCTTCTGTGATATCAAAATAGGTATCATCTACCTGATCCGGCCTGTTGGGAACCGGATCGCCAAAGGTCACATCCACATAGAAAGTTCTTCCATCCAGTGTTACTTGATTCCACGAATGATCAACACCGCTGTTTTTTATTTTTCCAGCTACTGAGATTGCCTCAATACCTAACTTTTCAAGCATGTAGTTATAGAGCGCCGAATAACCCTGACAAACTATTTTATGGTAATGGATTCCGGCGTATGCGGTATGGCTGATCATTTTGTTTGATAAGTCATATTCATTATTTTTGATGATCCAGTCATAGATCACCTTAGCCTTCTCATAATCCTGCAAATTCTCATCAAGCTGATTCGACAGGTAAAGCTCCGATAGAATCGACTCTACCCTTTGAGTCGTCTCCTTTTTCATCGCAAGTACATCCTCTTTTGTGTACCCTTTCATGGGCAACAAGGTGATTCCCAGCTTTCTTACATAACTTGGCTGGTTTACTGTGGTCGAAATGGAAAAGGTTATATTGGAATAGTAGGCTCCATCTTGAGGATACTTGGTCATGACATTTTGGTAGGCGCTTGAAAGAATACCTGAGAGCTCGTTTAGTCCAATCAGCTGACCTGATAGATCGTAATCGATTGTATGGTCAAACTCCCCCTTACGCATCATGTACCTGAAATAGTCCTCAAAGTCAGCTTCTGTCACAGGGTTCTTTTTTAGCTGAATCGTAATCGACTCCCAGGCGTTGACTTTGGTTTCAAGCTTCATGATCTCAAGTCTTGAAAGGCGGTCGATGATCACAGCAAGCTCAGCCCTTGTAAGATAAGCATCCGGTTTAAAATACCGTTTACCGCCGATCAGCACGCCGTTTATGATTCCCTCCTCATAAAGCGTGTTCAAAGGGGATGAAAGGACATCCTCAAAATAAGTGCCGCTTTCGGTAGAATTTTGAATATCATATAACAAGACAATCCACTCCGCCACTGTCATCCTATCCACAGGCTTGTCGTGTTCAAATCCGTTTCTTGTGATTATATTGTCCTCTACGACCCCATGGACATAGGGATCAGCCCAGTGCGTCCCGGGGTATTCTTCTACAACAGAGGGTCCACTGGCCTTCATCAGTAATACCAGCGCTTCAGCTTGTGAAACCGTATTTTGCGGTCTATAGGTCTTATCCGGATATCCAGAAATGGTTCCAGCACTTGCAAGATTCGTCACAGCACTATAGTACCAGGCACCGGATTTGACATCTAAAAAATCGTCTGCGTACGCGATCGTTATCGATAAGATCAGTGCGATCATGATCAGTTGATTCCGTTTTTTCGTCATCTATTACTCCAAGTCCTATGTCGCTTTAATTTGTCCTTCCCTATAGGCGTCTAACAGCGCCTTTAAAGAATCTATATCTTCTTTCAGCCTTATTCCAGTATCCGTATCCCCGACATACATTCTAGGTCTGTCCTTTTGAATGAACACGGTTGTAGGCAGCATGTCCATTTCTTCCTTCACAGCCTTCTCTTTTGACTCAAAAGGCTCGTGGGAGACAAGGATCATTCCTTTAGAATTGAAGATCAGCGTATATCCTGCAATACCTGTCTCTTTCTGATAAGCCTTCGAAAATCCACCGTCGATGGTGATAAGCTTTCCGCCCGCTTTTATGGGTACCTCACCCTTTTTGACCTTGACCGGCACATGACCGTTGATGATATGGCTGATTCTGTTTTCAAGTCCAAACTCATGAAGTATCCTGTCGCAGATTTCTTCGTCTTCCCTAAGCGTATAATAGGGATCTTTCACTTCTAGGTGGGTTTCACTGTCCTCTATGAAATACCTTTCAAAGGTCGCCATCTTCTTCTTGCCGAACAGCGGCGAGAATTCTCCACACCACAAGTACCAGATCAGGTCCTGGCACTGGCTCTTGATCTTTTCATCTTTGGCATAATACGCCTTTTTCACTTTGGCATCAAAATAATCGAGCAGCGATTTCCCTTGATAGGTGGCGCCATCAATTTCGAACTTTCTAAAGGATCCATCCCCGTTTAAAGGAATGCACCCATGGTAAAGCAGATTTCCGTTGTATACGAGGTACATGCTTCCTTTGTCGATTAAGAACTTGGCATGCTCCTGCAGCTTGGTCGAATGGTAGAACGACGACTTGAGCTTCTCTACGACATCACGCTCGTCCTCTGTCAAACGGTAGGGATCCTCAGGATCGATCGTAGGCAGGACCTTGTCGATTAGTTCATAGTCAACCCCGTCAATTAGGACGGTCCCTTGCCTATAGTCTATTTTCTCGAGTAATAACCTGTCGTTTAAGTTCAGATCGGGTCTTCTCCTGATAATCTGACCTTCAAGCTTAAACTGGATGATCGCTATCGCCTTTTGCATGCGAGACATCAGGTCGATGTCCTTTTCTTTAAAGTCGGAAGACTTCACCTTGGCATCGAAGGTCCCTGCATACTCGCCTCCATAATGGTCCAGCGCAAGTCTGACAAGCGGGGACAGGTTGATGCCATAGCCCTCTTCAAGGGTTTCCAAATTGCCGTATCTTAAAGATATTCTCAGCACATTCGCCATGCACGCCTCTGACCCGAAAGCCGCACCTATCCAAAGCACGTCATGGTTTCCCCACTGGGTATCCACTGAATGGTGCCTCATGAGGGTGTCGATGACATGATGCGCACCGGCTCCCCTATCATATATATCGCCAATAATGTGCAGATGGTCCACTACTAGTTGTCTGATCACACCAGAAATCGTAATGATGAACTCGTCCGCACGGTCGATCGCAATCACACTTTCGACAATCGACTTGAAATAACTCTTTTTCATGCTGATCTGGTCGTTTTCATTGAAGAGCTCTTCGATAATGTATTTAAAACTCTCAGGAATAGCTTTTCTCACTTTCGACCGGGTGTACTTGTAGGCGGCCGCCTTACACAGATTCACAAGCCGATAGATCATCAGCTCGTACCATGCATCCAGATCCGCTTCGCTTGATTTGATCAGTTTGATTTTTTCTTTTGGGTAGTAAATCAGTGTTGCGAGCGTCTTTTTTTCCTCATCGGTGATCGACTCTGCGAAAACTTCGTTGATCTTTCTTTTCACGACACCCGAAGCGTTTCTCATCACATGCTCGAAGGCCTCGTGTTCGCCGTGAATATCCGCAAGAAAGTGCTCTGTTCCTTTAGGAAGGTTCGTAATGGCTGTCAGATTGACAATTTCAGTGCAAACATCGCTGATGTTTCTATATTGCTTACCAAGAAGCTCCAAGTATTTTAAATTCATATCCTTCATTCCGGCACCACCTTTTCATTGCTCAACATCTACTACGGCTGAGGCCTATCACTGATAATAATTGATTTGATTCATGATCTTAAATCCGTATTTAGTATAAAGTCCGAATGCCTCTTCATTGCTCGAATCCACTTCAAGAGTGACTTGAGCATCGCAAGCAGACCTGATTTCTTTGATCAGTGCGCTCAGCATGCCCTTCGCATAACCCATTCCTCGATGTTTTTTTAAGATTCCAAGTCCCGAAATCACAGCCTTTTCCCCTTCAAGTGAATAAGATGCGATTCCGATATCCTTCGTACCCATCTTGACAAGATACAAGTATCTGTTTTCCGATTTTAAGAAGTTATCGATAAGCTCGTAGGGAAAGTCCCTGCTTCCAAAGACGTCCTTGGCCCCTTTTACATAACGCTTCACATTTTCCTCTGTCACAGGCTCTAGAACCCCCGGATAGCTTTCAAGCGACTCACACGGTGTGTAGGCCATCTGATATTCGGAGTGATTCAGTCGATATCCTAATCGCGACAGGACCGCCTTTCCTTCGCTTGAGTGTTCATCGCACACTAATAAAAGTTCGTATATTTTAAAGGCTTCAAGTTCTCTTCTAGCTTCAGTAAGAAGCTCTGTGAACACATGCATCTTTCGATACTTTGGATGCACGACACACTGAATTTCTGCTGCATCCTTTGACGGAGCGAAGATGTTCAGGTAGCCGATCAGCCTCTCTTTGTCGTAAGCGTAGACATTGGCCTTTATCTCTTTTTTGTAGTTGAGTTCGTTTGCCACTTCTAAGGACAAACTCATTTTGCAGATCTTATTGGTTTCGCGCAAAAGGTCCATGACGATTGCTTCAAGATAGTCTGTCGTTTTTTTTATCATGCCTTCGCCTCCCTTTACTTGTCCACTGACAATGCCGTCCACGCACCCTCCACCATTATAACATTCATCACACCTGTTTGATGACTACAATTTGATGACAGCTTAAAGGGCATAAAAAATCAGCGGTTACTTACCCGCTGACCGATTTCTTGTTATCTAGATTTTCAAGCATCTACCCGATCCGGTCACTGCAAGAGTTTTAAAAGTTCCTTCATCAGTTTTTTCTCCTCTTGGTTCATGGCTTTTGACAGGTCGTAGACCATATTCCTAAGGTCCCTTAAGACAAAGGGTTCATCCGGCTTTGATTCCAGCGACAAGAGGCAAAGCGCGATGGTCTGCAATCCTTTTTTCACAGAAGTGTTTCCTAGGTTGGCCATCGAATGGCTCACATAAAACTTCTTGACATCACCGATGATATCCTGTGTGTCTCTGGGTTTTTTAAACATGTCCCACCTACCCCTTTATTAAATAGAGCAGCAGCAGATGCGCTGGATAGAATGTGTAAAAGGCATATTTCAGATTCATGCCCTTTTTACCGTTATAAAAATAGATGAAGCCAAGCGCCAATAGCTGAAACGCCTGCAAATACTGCCACAAGTTGAACTTAAAGGTCATCACCAGCGGTAAAAGCACCATCAATAGCGAAATCACACCGAGGATCTGAAACATCTTCTTAAAATCATTTCTTGTCATAAACATGATAAAGATGAATGCGATGCCGTACGCCCCATAATCGGTTCTCAGCATACTTGCAAGCACCATCATGATGATCATGATAAGCATACCGCCCGCCTTCGATTTCGCCTTCTTGTCATACAGGTAGATGCCGACAAGTCCTAAGGTGAGAGTGAAGAAGATATTCTGATAGCCTAATTCGAGTATTCTTCCCTCAAATGCCAGATCGAATGGAACCTCTGCGATCAATGCGAATACGCCGAGCCTTACCATATATTTTTTTAGGTCGCCCGTATGGTAATAGCCTTCAATGATCAAAAAGCAGAAGATAGGAAAAGCGATCCTACCGACGATTCTAAATAACATCACTTCAGGAAAAAGAACCGCCCCGATATGGTCGAGCAGCATCGAGAGTATCGCAATAAGTTTCAGCGTAGAGTTTGACATTGCTCTCTCCTAGGCGTTTTTATTTTTAGTGGTCAGACCTGCAAAGAATGCGTTTAAGAACTGGTCGTTGCATCGTTTGTAGTGCTTGTGTCCCTCTGCCCTGAAGTAAGGGTTCAGTTCTCTGTTGGTCAGAGTGACTCCTGCGTTTTCAAACACTTCCACAAGATCATCACCTGTCATCGCAAATGCGATCTTCATTTTTTTTAGTACGGCATTATTGGCGGTTTGAGCGCTAGGAATCGAAAGAACCGTCTTCTTAGGCTTTCCGTCATCCGGTCTTGGTCCTCTTTTAAAGATGATCAGACCATTTAAAAACGCTTCTAACATTTCAAAGTCGCACGGGTACAAGTCCTGCTCCTCATCGCTATCAAAGTCGACAAGCATCATGGCCGCGTCCTCTTCTGTAAAGTCAAAATCGGAATGTGCAAAAATCGTCACCATGCTTTTTATATCGACATCTGCCGCACGACAGATTTTGGTCAACAGTTCATTATTCTTCATGTAATCCTCCCTGAGTGTTAAACAACTGTACAAGTATACCATAGATACGCTGCACAGTGTAGGCCCGCACATCATAGCCCGATGGCGATCACCTTGTCGTTCTCACGGGTGATGACGCATTCGCTGAGCGCATGATCGATAAAATAGCTTGAATTGCCGATTTTTATCACCGTATCCGGGTAAATCGTATTGATTTTGACTTTTCCATCTTTCACATGTTTCAGGGCGTCCATCAGCTTGTCAAGACGCTTAGCCTTATCTTCCAGATCGATCTGGGTGCTCAGCAGACTGTCCCTGTACTGCTTGGCCTTATTCAGCAACTGCTCGTTCTCAGGTTCTTCTTCAATTTTCTTTTGAAAAATCGGAATCTGGAGCTTCAGCTTGCCTTCGATGATCTTCAGTTCCTGGATGGTTTCTTTGAGTAGCTTCAACTCTTGTATCGCACTTGCGTTGATGCCTAGGTTGATCGAGGTGATCACCCCTAGCTTAGAACCGATTCTATTCGCATCGATCATGTATTTTGAAGTGATCTCACCACCGATAATGAGTCCCTTGTTTCCCTTGACCGTGATCTTGCTGTCGCAAAGGACGGAACTGTTGATGATCTCACCTGTTTGAATCTCACCTTTCACATAAACATTCGCATTTTCAATAAACTTTGCAGTCAAGTTGCCGTTGACGACGATATCCGACTCTCCGTGTCCGAGTATGCCCTTACCTACGATCAAATCACCCTTGACTTTAATCATGCATCCTTCCACGACACCGTCGATAGTGAGGTCACCATCACAATTGATGGTATAACCGTCAAGTACGCTTTCCTTGACGTGCACGTTTCCGCTAAAATAGATGTTTCCAGTTTCAGGACCAACCGTTCCAAGCTCAATCAGATTGATCACCGTGACCCGACCGTTCACCCGCTTGACGATCCCGTCTATCTCCGCTTTCAGTTCTAATTCGTCCTCACTGATGACCGTGTTCTCACCATAGGTGATGCGTACATCCTTTCCCGGCTTGTGTTTGATGGCCTTACCGGTCACCGTCGTTCCGTCAGAACCTTCTTTTACTGGAATTTTAGAAACCAAAAGGTCACCCGCCGTTACCGTCTTTGCAAAGTTCATGTTCTTAAAGTCCACACTTCCGTCTGCGTTGAGGTAGGGCGTGGCTTTGGATTCAAATGCGACATGTTCGATGATCTTGGCGTCCACGCCGTTGATATGCCTGATGCCCTTTGCGATGACCAGGTGCTCGATATTCTCATGCCTGTCGCAGGCTTCCCTGATGTCTTCCTCGAGTATTCCGAAGCTGATATTGCTTTCCCTTATGACCGCCATCACTTCATCGAAGATGGATGTCTCGGGTTCACTGTAGAAGTTCAGTGACATGGTGGCACTGTAATAATCATCCGCCATAAACAACATCAGCTCATATACATCCGTCTTTTTATTCATATGCCATCCCTCCACTTCGTTCTATTCATTCAATACCCACCGAATTATGGAAATAGCAGCAAACTCCGGTTAACTGGCAATTTGTCCGCATATATACTAGTTATCGGCTAATTTTTTTGAACCTTCATCCACAATAAGCGATTGCTGCCGCTAATTTAAATCATTTGACTCATCCGCACCGATAAATGATAGATTGTAAAATAACGGTTTACCCTCTGATTTTATTGGTATATATGAGATAAAGCAAATTGTCACATCAAAGGGGGAGCCATCATGAGTAAAAGTTTTAAGTTCAAGTTAGCGCTATATTTCGGAGTCGTCATCCTTATCGCATCCCTTGCGATTGGAACGAGTGTCTCCATGCTGAGCGCAAGTAAGCTAAAGTCCATCAGAAACACGACTTCCGAGGAACTGGCCATCGAAACGACTGCGACGATTTCAAATTATCTCGCGTCCTATAGCCGGGCGATTTACACGCTCAGCCTCGATTCCAATGTCAAATCCTCACCTGTCTACCACGATTCGATGCCGTGGATGCTCAGGACATTCGAAAGCTTTACAAAGGCATATCCAGAAGCGAGCTATATCTACATCGGCTATGAAGAGGAATTGGGCTTTACGACAGACGATGTGGAGCCTAAGCTGAAAGAATTTTTCGGCAACGTCAAAATTGACAGCGACGAACTTGCCTATAAGGAAGCTGCTTATAACGCGACAAAAGGTTTCTTCACTATTCCGCACTTCAAGGCGCCTGCAGATTACGATCCATCCAAACGTGGTTGGTACGCCCTTGCAAAGGGTGCGACTGAACCCATGTGGACCGATACCTACATCGACGCTTTCACAGGACTTCCTATTATCACCTGCGCCGCGCAAGTACTTGATGACAGCGGCAAGTTCATTGGCGTCGTTTCGGCGGATATCTCGCTTGATACCATCGCGCAGACCTATAAGGACACCGTGGTAGGAAACACCGGCTACCTGTTTATCACCGACTCGGCCGGCAATGTCATCGCGCACCCAGATCCCGCACAACTTGGAGAAAGTGTACAGGAAATGGAGTTCTGGTCTCAGATGAGCAACGGCACTCAAGGATACATCAATTACAGCTATAACGGCGAAAAGAAATACCTTTATTACACAACCGAACCAAACACTGGTTGGAAGGTAGCCGTTCCATTCGCAAGCAATGAAATCAGCATAGACACGACCCCACTTATCCTAAGCAGTTCGCTTGTGATGGTGGTTTCAGTCGCTATCGGTATTGCAATCGCAGTTTATATCGCGATGAGAATCACAAAAGACTTGAATACGGTAAACCTGTCCCTATCAAAGGTCGCACAAGGTGATTTGACAGAAAAGGTGGTCCTCTCAAGAAAAGACGAGATCGGACAGATGGGAGAAAATCTCAACAAGACAATCGATACGCTCAACGAGATCGTAAACGAGATCAACCGCACTTCGACCGCCGTTAAACACGACACCGACAACCTGACCACGGCAATCGGTGAGACGACGCTCGCGACTGAGGAAATCGCAAGATCCATCCAGGATGTCGCCAAAGGCACAAACATGCAGGCACTTGAAGTACAGGACGGCTCTGAAAAGACCGCTTCTGTCGGCGAAAAAATCACCGAAGTCAACCATCTTTCAACCGAAATGGGCAACCTTTCAGACGAAATCAAGGGCGACAGCGAACAGGGCCTGATCACGATGAAGCAACTCATCAAAAAAGCGGAAGAAAAAGAACAGTCATCAGAAGAACTGTCAACCATCATCAACAGCGTGGACGCGCAGTCGAAAAAAATCGGTGATATCACAAATACCATTTCTTCTATCGCACAGCAAACCAACCTACTTGCCCTCAACGCGTCTATAGAATCGGCAAGAGCTGGTGAGGCAGGTCGCGGTTTCGCAGTCGTCGCTGAGGAAATAAGAAAGCTCGCCGAGCAGTCCGCGACATCGAGCGATGATATCAAAGAACTGATCGACAACATGCAGAGCCAATCCACAACCGCTGTTAAGACGGTGGACAACAACAGAAAAATCGATTCTGAAGAGTTTGAGGCCGTTAAGAAAACCGAACAGATTTTCAACCGGATTTTCGAGCGACTCAACGACCTGTTGAAGAGCATAGAAAGCATCAAAGTCAAAAATGGCGATATCGACTCCGATTCAAGAGCCTTACTTGATGTGATGAACAACGTCTCTTCTGTCACAGAGGAAACATCTGCAGCATCTGAAGAGGTCTCCGCGTCCACTGAGGAGCAGTTGGCTTCTATGGAAGAGATCGCAAGTCAGACAGAGCATCTGAGACAATCCGTCGAGGATCTCCATCACTTGATCTTAAGATTCAAGACCACCGTTTAAAAGCATACAAAAATCCCCTTCTAATTTTTTAGAAGGGGATTTCTTATTGAATACGCTATCTACAAGTCCGGTAGTTCCTTATACGCGATAACCTGCGCAATCGAAAAGGAAAGCAAACCGGTCCAGATCAGTAAAAATGAGATCAAGCTGTTCAGATCGAAAGCTTCTTTGAATACAAAGATACCCAGCATCAGTGAAATCGTGGGTGCGATATACTGTAAGAAGCCCATCACATTAAGCGGTAGACGCTTTGTGCTTTCGGCATAAAGGAGCAGTGGAGTGGCAGTCGCAAGACCGCTGATGCTGATCAAAATCCAAAAGCCCGCTGGCAGATTGCCTGTAATTCCGTGCCCTGATGCTTCCTGTGTGAGCAAATACACAAAAGCCGGTATGCCGACGATCAACGTTTCAAATCCAAGTCCTAGTACCGAACCCACCTTAGACACTTTCTTAAGTACGCCGTAGATGGCAAAAGATACAGCCAGCACAAGAGCGACATAAGGAACCTGTCCATAGGTGATTGTCTTATAAATGACACCAGTAGCTGCAAAGAGGATTCCTATCCACTGAAGCCCGTTGAGTCTTTCCTTAAATAGCACGAGCCCGAACAAGGTAAGAACAAGAGGATTGATATAATAGCCGAGACTCGCTTCGATCACATATCCGTTGTTCACACTCCAAATGTAAGTGAGCCAGTTGATGCTGATAAAAACAGCCGGTCCCAACATTTTAAGCCACATTTCCCTTTGAGTGACCAGCCTTTTAAACGCGTCCCACTCCTTTGTGACCAGTAGGATGCCAAGGACAAACACAAGGGACCAGACGACACGCTGCGAGAAAATCTGGTAGGGACTGATCGCACTTACCAGTTTCCAGTATAAGGGCAACAGACCCCACAGTATAAAAGCACTCGTTCCAAAAGCCAAGCCGCTCAAGTAGTTTTTCTTATTCATTCAGCCCTCTTCAATTCTATTTATCCGCCAACATATCCACCTAAAAATTCATGAATACAGTGTAGCACACTTGAGGCTCAATTGAATAGTCATTGGGGCCTTAATGTCACTATAGGATAAAGGTCGCAATCGAATGGTCGGGCATTGTGATATTCACACCCACACCATCCACAACCAGTGCAAGGTCCTTGATCCAGCCTTCATTTTGAACGACAACCACCGTCTTGCCATCAGGATTCACAAACGAAACCGCATGTATTCCCTCAGCGTTTGTGAGAGTGCTCGCACGCTTGGCGCCTACCTCGATGTATCTTGAAAAGTGACCGATGTAGTAATACGAAGGATTGATCATCAATTTCTTTTCTTTTCTATCAAACATGATCGGCGCTTCACAGAAGTTATCCACGTGGTTTGGACCACCCTCTTCATTAAGCAGGATGTTCCAGTCGATCCAACCCTCGCTCCAGTTGTTAAAATCACCTATGATGTTTCTACCGTAGATCTCACCGTTCTTCCATGACCCGATGTAACCTTTTTTTCCTGTCGTATCAGTGGAAAGGTTTGTCAGTTCGACACATCCCTCTGTAAAGAGAAGGTGTTTGTCTGGGAACATCTGATGAAGTACTGACAGATTCTCAAAAGCTTCGCTAACATACCAGTGGTTGCCTGTTCCCCATACGTATTTCGCCGCCTCTGGATCTGAAAGGACTGTCGCAGCGCGTTCTACCATGATGTCGCGGTTATGGTCCCAAATAAGGATCGCCTTGTCCTCCATTCCGTTTTTATGAAGGGTCGGTCCTAGGTGGTTCTTCACAAAATCCCTTTCCTCCTCGGCGGTATAAGAACATGAATCCCAGACTTGAACAGCTGCAGGTTCATTTTGAACGCTCACTCCCCAAATGTTGATTTCCCTGTCTTTCATGCCCTCGATGAACTTGACGTAGTAATTGGCCCAAGACTGTGCGAATTCCGGCAGCAGCTTTCCGCCGTAATTCATGTCGTTGGTGTCTTTCATAAAGGCAGGCGGACTCCAAGGCGATGCCAGAAGGGTCATGTCATGACCCGCTTTTGACTGGGCCAGCTTTATCATTGGAACCACCCATCTGTCTTCTCTTGACATGTCGAAGGTAGAAAGCTCCTTATCGCCTTCCTCGACATAGGTGTAATTCTCCAGCGAGAAGTCGCTCGAATGGATATGCACCCTTCCTAAGACGTAACCAAGTCCTTCGGTCTTGTCAAAGCAGGCATGGATGAACTCGTTTTGAAGCTCGCCGGGCATTTCGCTAAAGGTGAAGGCGGCGGCTTCTGTAAAGGATCCGCCAAAGCCCATATGTGTCTGACAGAGTTCTTTGGTATTTACCACCACGACACTTCGGCTTGGATCGTATTCGCCTGTGATCTTGATCTCGGGCATTTCAAACCATTTTTCGTTTTTCCTGTTAACCGTCCTAATCGCTCTCATTGATTACTGACTCCTTTTACTTAATTATCTATTATTCCGTCGCCGTACTTATATTGATGTTCTAGTCGATCATAGTCGCTAAAAAGCGCTGAATCGCTTGCCTGTTCATTTTCAATCGGCCAAGTCACGGGCAAGGTGCCTTTAAATGGACTTTGGCCGAAGAGCACATCTGTGATGCCCGCACCCTCGGTTCCCGGAAGCCAAGCCATGACAAACGCATCCCAGCCCCCTATGTGGTCTTTCACAAGTAAGGGCCGACCAGCCACCATGATCGTCACGACAGGCAGGTCGTACTTTTTTACTTCCTTAACCGCAGCAAGGTTGTCCTCAAGCGATAAGGGGCCATCCAAAGAAAGGTCGGCAGTATCGCCGTTCATCTCCGCATATGGCTTTTCACCGATGACAAGGATTACAAGATCCGCTTCTTCCGGATCCTTTACAAGTCTTCCTCCACCTTTGGCAAGTTCTGCTTCAAATGCCTCTTTGATGCTGGTTCCCTGATTGAGGTCAGCTGTCATCTCTCCCTGCCAGCTGAGTGTCCATCCACCGCACTGAATACCTACATTGTCGCTTGCCGGTCCTACAAGATAGATCTTAAGACCTGAATCAAGTGGAAGCACCTCTTCGTTCTTAAGGAGCACAACCGACTCGCTGACTGCTTTTCTTGCAAGCGCTTTCGCCTCATCGGTGCCCAAGTCTGTGGCACTTTTTTCTGTGAAAGGCTCAAACAGACCCGCTTCAAATTTTAAAACGAGAATTCGCTTAACCGCTTCATCGATTCTGTCCTCACTGATCTTGCCGTTTTCAACACCGCTGAGAATCGCCTCATAGACCTCTTTCCAGTTGAAGGGCTGCATCAGCATGTCGATCCCCGCATCGATGGCGCTTGCGACTCTATCTTCAAGCGTACCTTCGAGTCCGTCGATCGCTTCCCAGTCAGAAATCACAACACCTTCAAATCCGAGTTGTGTGCGCAGGACATCTGTCAGGAGCGTCTTATGCCCGTGCATCTTCACGCCGTTCACACTATTGAAAGACGCCATGATCGTTTTTGTCCCAGACGCTATCGCCTGCTCATAGGCAGGCAAATACATGTTGAGCAGCACCTGATAGTCAGCGGTCACATCACCCCTGTCGATCAGATTCTCACCTTCCCCGGTACCGAAGGTGGTGAATCCGTCCCCAATGAAGTGTTTTGTCGTCGCCACGACGCCTTCGCCTTGAAGTCCTTTGATATACTCGCTGCCTAAAACCGATACACGCCCTGTGACTTCGCTATAACTCTCATAGGTCCTTCCCCATCTGATATCCTGCACGATCGAGACTGCGGGAGCGAAGTTCCACTGGATACCCGTCGCCTTGATGTCTTTTGCGACAGCTTTACCGATCTCATGCATAAGGGCTGGATTGTTCGCAGCGCCAAGACCGATGTTATGCGGGTAAATCACAGCATCCAGAACGTTATTATGTCCGTGTACCGCGTCAATGCCGTAAATCAGGGGTATCCCACTTGAAGAGTTTCTGGATACCTTCTGCATCCGGTTGGATAGCTGCATCCAACCTTCTGGAGTGTTCTTCGTCGGAACACTCCCTCCTCCGCTAAGCACAGAGCCGATATTGTATTTTGAAATCTCAGAGAGTTGAATACCGGATCGCTCCGCTTGAATCATCTGCCCCGCCTTTTCCTCGAGGGTCATCCCCTTAATCGCCCTATCGATATCCTCAAGGGACTCGATAAGAATTTTTCCTCTTTCCTCTTGTGCTTGTGCAGTTTCATCATCCACAGGCACTACTTCATCCTCTACTTCTGAAGTCCCGCAACCGCCCATTAAAAGTACGGCGATCAAGGTAAGGCAGGTCATCCATTTCTTCATCTTCTCCTCCAGTTTCTCAAGTCATCTATCCCAAGGTCACAATCATGGTTTTCACTTGATTGTCCCTTACCTTGTGCGCCAGGGCTCCTGTGATCTTCTCAACATTTACTTTATCACCGTCAAACAGCTCAAGCTCATACAGAACAGGTGAGACGCACTCTGTACCAAAGGTGTCTTTTTTCTTAGGATTCCTGTAAATGACAGTCGTCTCCTTCAAGAGTGTGAAGCTGACCTCACCCGACTCATCAAAGAAATCACTGCGAAGTACCGGATTCAGACTGAACGTCAACTCGTCTGCACTGCTGAATAGCTTGGTGCCTGTCATCATATGAAGCCACATCGTGATCATTTCAGAAGTGGTTCCAGTCAGTCTTGAAACAAATCCACGACCATGGTTCTTAGGATTCGGATTTCTCGACGAAGCGATGAAGGACGAGTTCTCAAGCGTGCTTCTTCCATAGACCGCCGGGTCCATAAACGGTGGTAGCGCCGTGCACGCAGCCACATAGAATTCTTCATGCAATCCGCTTTTGATCAGTCCTAGCAAGTACTTGTAGCTCATATGCATGAACACCGACTCCCTTTCAAGCCAGCCTGCGGTGAAGGCTCTTGCACGGCCTATTTCGAGCGTTTCCTCCTCAAGCGACTCAGAAGTGATATACATCTTGAGTTTTTCATCATACATGCCGCTAAGTCTGATCTTGTCAAAGATGACCTTGGCCTCTTCTTTATCCTTTAGCTGCTTCAGATACCTTGCAGGCGCTTCAAGATAAAGAGGCAGGATTCGAACACACCAGCGCTTGACAGTCACTGTCTGCATACCGTTTACAGGATGTTTCGCTCCCTCGTTCAGACAATAGTCCACGGCGTCATGCACCAGATAACTAGGAAGGATACCGTCTCCCATTTTGGTCGCCTTAGCGATAGCATCTTCAATTTTTACAAGCATGGATTCAAGTAGACTTAAAATTTGTTCACTAGCAACCTCGACAGACCTGCCGTCAATACCTGCTTCTATCTTTTCAAGATAGTTTTCCTTCTTGTCTTGAACCGATTCCCAGAACTTAAGTTCATCTATCTTCTGATCCAAACGGCTTTTCAGAAGGTCATGATAGTCGTCTATCAATATGGCGACTTCCACCGGTAGGACCATGCCCTTAGGATACCTTGAGAGTCCGTCTGTGAGGAAGTTGATGACGCGTTTTATTTCTATCACCTCACTCATTCCAGATCCGAACAATCCAGGCAGTCCGTTCATCGCATCGTTCCAACCGGGCTTATCCGAGTTCATCATGATACCCAAGCCCGAAGGATCAAAGTTGGTCATCTTGTTGATCGTAAGGATCATCAGTTTTTCAGCGAGTGTCGTCTTCAGCACCTGACCACTGGTGTCTTTTGTCCAGTTTGTAGCGCTTATATCAAAATTTTCTGTTTCAAGTTTTTCTGAGTCCCTATGAATCGCATCGTATTGTCTGACCTTACCGTCCTTTGTAAGCACGTACTTGTCCTTACGTGGAAGCACTCTGTCAGGGCTTCTGAAATACTTGTACTGATCCTCATACAAAAGGGATTCCAGGCGGTCTGGATAGATGTTGAGATAATTGTCCACAAGGTCCATATTGTACGTCCAGTGGTCTACCCAAAAACCATGACCGTAAGCCGCCTGGTTTTCTTGGATGGCCTTGCTCATCACGCGCTTTAAGAAGTCCTCACGCGATACCTTCAGCTTTATATCAAATTGCTCCATTTTGGTTAACAGCTCACCCGGTGTGAAGGGTTTCATAAGAAGCGGTCTTATGGACTCCGCACCTTTTGCAATCGACCCTTCGATCAATCCGATATCACAAGGGTCGATCGAAAGCTTGCTGCCTTTGACCGACAATGGATTTTGTCCGTCGATTTGCAAAAGCTCCATAAACTGTTTGATGTTGTAGAGCCCAGCTTCTTTGACAAAATAGACATCGTTTCTTCGGTTCTGATTCACATCCCTGAAGTTGCCCACCCCATGGGAGTAATAGGCCGGTTCCACATAAAAATCGTTGTATTCCCTTTCCATGTCGCCATGGATTCTTGAATAGACATGGTAGACGATGGGACCCTCTTTACCTTCAAATGTCAGTGGATAGCCGCCTCTTAAAAGGTTGTCCAGATAACTCTGTTTGACATAGGCGTCAAATACCTTGTAGGCCGTCTTACCCTGCACATCGTCTGTCAGTTCTTTTGTCACCTGTGCGGCTTGCGATTCCTGGGCGTTGAAGTAGTCGACTCCAAAGTCGACAGCAAGAGCATTTAGCACTTCCACACTGTCCGTCTTACCCACGATGCTTGAAATGGTAAGTATGTCGTCAAGTTCACCTACAAACGCTCCAAAAGCGCACGGAAGCTTGTTCGCAGACACTTGATCAACCTTAAGCAGGTCAACTAGCGATTCTTTCATCAGCATCACAGGTCGTAAAAGTCCGGTCTGTTCACCAAAAATGACTTCAGGATCGTAGACAACCGCTAAGGCTTCTTTTCTTCCTTGAACAAATGCGGCGTAAAAGTGACCTGCTTCAACCGTTCCGACTTCCGCGGAATCATTGGTTGTCGACCTATTTCTGAAAAATGGCATGTTGACATCCGTATTGTATGCCTCAAACCATGCGACAGCGAGGTTCGACAAGTTCTTCGTCACAAAGTTGGAGTTTTGGAAGGGCCAGACCGTCATCAGTCCGTCGAGCACTTCTATATTTTTACTTGAGTCGCTTAGGTTCTTAAGCGTCACCTTTCTGATAAGTCCCGGATACGACGTATTCGTTGTCGTATAGTACTTCACATTCACCTGAATGCCGATCGTATGGTTGATTTCTTCAAAACCCACACTGTTGGATTCGATGAGCATCTTTCTTTCAAACACATCATCCGATGCAGACGAGAAGATCTCGTGCACTTTTCCGTCTACTTTGACGAAGGTTCTGAATCCCTGTAGCTCCGTTCTCTTGTAAGCCACATTTGCCGGAACAAAATCAAAGATGGATCCATCCTTGTTCTCCACACCGAAACCCGCGATCCCTTGTCCTCTATTGGCATAGTACACCCACATCGGAATGCCGTTTAGCCCCGCGATTCCCGGTAAGAAACTGGCAAAGGGCTTTTGCTCGTCATAGGATTCAATAATGAACTGTTCTTCTTCGTACCTGTATTTACTCATTTTCAAACTCCTTCATAAGTGAACTTATATTCTCTGACGGATACACTCTCATCAGCCTTCAATTGTCAGTCTCAATGCGAGCGAAATCGATTTCTCTTTTCTGTAAATAAAAACGACTTATTCAGCCGCATTTATTTTTTTAACAGTATCTCTTTCAATAAGCGTTACAGGAATCCTATGCGGTTTCCACGTCGTATCCTTGTTGCTGATCAGTTGATTTAGCGTATAGGCGACTTGCCTTCCAATTTCTACCTTATCTTGCCTGATCGTCGTCAGTGCCGGGCTAGACAATTGGGCAAAGGCGATATCGTCAAATCCGATAACCGAGATATCCTCCGGTACTTTTAATCCAAGTGATTCAATCGCTTTTATCGCACCAATCGCCATGATGTCGGCAGACGCGAAAATAGCGGTGGGAAGCTCATCCCTCTTGTATTTTCCTAATAGCTCAAGTGTCGCCTCATGGGCCTCGTCAAAATCGAAAGCCTCTGAAAGGACAATCTGCCTATCTTCAACCACCAGCTGCTTCTCGTTCATAACCGTCTTATAAGCTTCGTATCGTTCCCTAGAAGATAAGGTATGAAGCGGTCCGCCTAAGTGGGCGATCTTATGGTGTCCATTTTTAAAGAGGTAATCTATTGCTGTCCTAACGCCTTCGATGTTGTCTGACATCACATAGGGAATATCCTTGAAGATGATATCTGTAGTGACGCATTTGATCTTGCTCCCGAACAGATTTTCAAAGTCCAGATCATCTGGATGGGCGGTGATGACAAACAGTCCATCTACCTTACGGTATTTGCAGTGGTCCAGGTAACCGATTTTCTTTTCGCCGACCGAATTGTTGATAAATATCGTATCAAAACCATATTCACCGATCGCCTTTCTAAACGATTCAAGCACCACAGAAAAAAACGGATGTTCAAGTCCGATTCCCATATCCTCAGAAAATACAACACCAATCAGATAACTCCGGTTGGTTCTGATGCTTCTCGCGCTTAAGTTCGGAACATATCCGATTTCTGCAGCGATTTTCATCACCTTGTCTTTGGTTTTCTGGCTGACTTCGTCATAGTCGTTGAAAACTTTTGAAACAGTTGTGGCAGACACTCCTGCCAATTTTGCAATATCATAGATTGTAGGCATATTTTTCTCTTTTCTAAACAAGTGACAACCATCAACGAAATCGATTTCGTCACCTGTGTACTAATCTTAACATCTAAGGAAATCGATTTCAATACTCTATTTGAACAAATCATTAATAATATTATGATTCATCAAGATCAATTCATAAATGAACTTAAGGTGAACTCCTGCAGTGATCTGCATCTCGTGGTTGAGAGGCTTTTGAAATATCACTTCACCCCCGCTTGCGATAAAATCAGCCAAGGTGATTCTTTTAGTGCAAATCGACCTGACCTGATCCCGGTTTAAAAATATGATCCCATGCGACTCCATCGCGGGAACAGGCTTCTTAAGGGTTTCAGCAATAAAAAGAGCTGTGGCCCGGTGCTGGTTTCCGACAACGATGAGAGGTTTTAGGTCAAAGCGATCGAACTTCTCATACATGATCCTTTTCTTGTGCCACTTTACTTTGTAAAAAGTGTAATCGACATCCTTGAGGTCCACAGTCACACATGCTTCTTCCATCAGCTCCCTCTCCAGGGCATCCTGAATTGATTCACCTTTTTCAATATGTCCACCAAGCCTGATTACTTTAAGCTTTGTTCCATTTTGATCCGGTCCAATCATGAAGGCTAGTGAATCTTCATATTTTAGGTATACGCCTACTGTTGTAAAATTCAAATGGGTTTCTTTCAACATAGGGGTTCCTCCAACTGACAAATGGTCAAATAAGACCTGCAAGTGGATGACTGCTTGCAGGTCCTTAACAACAGTATAACTTTTTACGTCAAATTAGCCTAGCCCCCGTAATAAATAATTCATACAAACACTCCACGTCACGCCTATTCACCGTAGTAGATGAGATAGCTTGTCCCGGGCACATCGTGAAAGCCGTCTGAAATCTCCGCGCTATTGCTGTGCCATAGCAATTTTGTGTTTTCAAACTGCTTGAGCCACAGCCTCAAGACACCAGGGGCATCCAGATGGTCACTCGTGCTTTTTGCAATCGCTTCATAATTTCTGTTTTCGATCCACTCCATCGTTTCATCGTCCTTCGTATTTGCCATAGCCGCTGGCAAATAGTGCGAGAAGTCGATTGACGCTATCCAGAGTACTTTTTTATTTTTTGTGTAGTCATTCAGATACGCATGAACCGCATCCAGTTGCTCAACCGACGTGTTGCGCGCCACAACCAGCGTAAGGATAGGAGCGTCGAATCCGACTTCCGATAAGAAGGGCAGATGGTTATAAATGCCGTGTTCCAGCAAGAGCAGTTCCTTGTCGTATCTGATAAGATGTTTGTTCTCCATTTCAAGAACGCAATCATCCATAAGGAATATGGTATCAAAAGCGATCAACGGTTCCTTTCTCGACAGGATAGGCGCGTTGATCCTCCCTTGATGGTTCGGCGACATAAGGATAATCAGTTCAGGATCGAAATCTGCGATTTCACGATAAGCTTTTAGTATCTCGTGTCCTGCCAGCAGATGGTGCGGAAGAATCATGCCGATCTGCTTCTTGTCAATTTCCAAGGTTTCAAACCTATTCTCATCTAGTGACTCCGTTTTACTGAAGATGTTCATCAGCTGCAAATACTCAGGTGCCGGGTAGGATACGGTCTGTATCTCATTATCCACTACAGCCACGATTCTCATATTCTGCTTCGCATCTTTTTCAGCCGGGGCGTCCCAACCATATCCTATGCGCAAAAGGCAGATTGCCACCGTACAAATCACTGCCAAAACCAGCGACTTTCTCTTTACATTCAATCACTTCACCTTCAATTCAAAGGGGTTCGATTGATAGTAGGCATGGTCCCCTGTGGACAATACGGAGGGCTCCAGCTTAAAGGTTCCTGTCTGTTTGGCCCTTATCGTATAGGTAAATGTTTTCTTCGTCTCCTCGCCGCCAAAGTGGAAATAAAGGTTGGTGGCATTCATTTGGCTTCTTGGCATCACGACAGAAAATCCAGATGGAACACTTTCGATGACTGTCAAATAGGCCATGGAAGGTTTGGTGACTTCTATCTCTACTACTATTTCTTCTGAAAGACCTACCTCTGATCGGTCAAGAGTCTTTACAATCTTATAACCGCCCTTTTCGCTAAAATCGACATTGTAGAGATTTCCGACGTAGTATTCCTCAATTTCACCCGGTCCACTGATATTCGAAAACTCGATTTTCGGTTCAACGCTTAGAGGCAAGGTGTAGGCAAAGACCGCTTTATGGCTGACATGCTCCGTCACGCCATTAAGTAGGACGTCGAATACTACCGGTCTAAGGTCCTTGTCTTGGTACTGGTAGTACCTCATCATCAGTAGTTGCATCACATGCTCTTTCGGTAGGTTGGCTGTCGCTCTTTCAAACCAGCCTGTGGCATCATTCAGTTTGAGTTCAGATGCCAAACCTGCAAGATGCAATAAGACTCGCTGGTCGAGTTCTGTCCACTTGCCGTTTGAACCGATGTCTTTTTGGAGTTCCTCATAAAGAAGGGCGCTCTTTTCTATCATTCCTGACTCTGTTAGAGCACAAGCTAAAATGACCTTCTCAGATGCGGTATACGCGTTTGCCTCGTCAGACCCCAGCAGAAGGTTGAGCTTATGCACGACTGGCTCGTCAAGGGCTGCAAGTCCCCATATCGCATAAAGCCTGTCTAGGGTAGATAGCTCCTCCTCGTTAAGCACACGCTGGAAATATTCTATTGTACTCTGTTTATCAAGATACTCTGGTGCGATGACTGCGATATCTGTTGTAAGCTGCAGGTCATCCTCGGCATTTTCAAGTATGCTGATGCCGCCGCCATAATACGTAAAGGGATCAAGTGTGTCAAGATAAGGAGTTTGAAGGATTTCTGTCGAGTACATTCCGCCATACCTTATCCGAATCAGTTCGTTTGTAAGCGCCCATTCGGCTCTTTTTGACGGATAGGTCAGTAGTTTCAGTAGTTCTTCGTGAAGTTCCCGCGCATCTGTGTTGATGATCCTCAAGTAGGATGATTTTTCAGGCCTTGTAAGTGTAAATGTATCTGACAAGGGCAGCCTTCTCATCGCTGAAAACTCTACCTTGGAATCGACGACTTCAAAGGTTTTAAGTACCGCATCCTTGTAGGTATCGGTGTCTGCGAAAAGTGTGACTTCATACCTTCCAGGTTCAAGGGTTTTCATGGCAAGAGAAGTGTACTCCGAAGCCAACTCTGTTCCATCAAGTGTATAATCCGGTCCTGTCGGAGGATTCACATTCAGCTTGTAGGTAACCGACGTATCCTTGTCGATCGCCTCTCCACCTGCCCTGACTACCACATCCGCCTTTTCACCGGTCAAATAGTTCTCTTGAAGAATCATACGCGAATAAAACGGCAGCGTGCTGACAACTTGTTCTGTCGCAGTACCGATAAACCTTTCACCGCTGATTCCATGGGTGGTGATCCGCCATTTTGTGGTGCTGTCCGGAAGTGTGAACGAGGCTTTTCCGATCCCATTCTGATCTGTTTGGATCTCTATGAATGCCGCAGTATCCTTGAAATTCTCTCTAATATAATAGTCGTCCGACCCGCCTTCACCCATTTCAGCCATGTCCGGGAAAGTGATATATCCCGTATGGTAATGTTGTGGATACCCTGCGGTCGAATCATAGTCATAGAACTCCTGATAGGCTTTACGATTGTCAGGGTATAGCGCGTAGTAGGCTTCGTCCATCATATTGATCAGCACCCTGCTTTTCACGCCTGTCTCACCGATTTTTGACACCACTTCAACCGTGATCTCCTCTCCAGGTTTGTACTGGTTACGGTCGGTTGTGATGGTCAGATCCAGTTTCTTTTCTTCAGGATCCATCATCACACTGATTGTCGGAGGATATTCACCGATCCTAAACTTGCTTCCATCAAAGTAGATTCCTCTGATCAGCACATTGGATACATCCTCTTCGGTGAACACCTCGGAATAAGTACTGCCTCTGTTGACCTGATGTTCCCTGTAACCGTTCTTATAGACTACAAATAGCGTCTTTTCCTTTGTGGCGGACCTGCTTTTAAGTACGTTTTCAGGCAAGTCGAGTTCAAGTGTGAATCGCTCATTGAGCTTCACACTGTCCAGTGCTTTGAACCTCGGAGCAGCCTCATACCTTTCGATATAACCATGTGTACCATATACATAAGTGTTCGCTTGGATCATATGATCTGGTGTGTCCATCGTCGTGACCTTAACAGAGTAGTTTCGACCTGGCACATAGTCTATGCCGATCGTCGACAGTCCGTCTTCTGTGATAAGCGACCCATCATAAACGACCGCTCTTCGGTAACTATAATCATACTTTGTTTCCATTTCTTTAGTCAGCGGATTGTAACTTGTGCCTAGCGTTATGGCTTCGTAGTAGGTTTCTTCAACTATCACGTGTATTGGAATATCAAGCGGTTCTCCTGAATAGAGTTTGCTGTCGTCTGTCATGAGCTGCTTTGTAGGAAGTTTCAGCTTATGGCTGGTAACTTCGATTATAAGCTGGTCCTCATTCTCATTTACCTGACTGGTCGCATCAAGAATAATCTCAGATGGAAAAATCTGCACCATGTCATGGTCAGCTACATCCGTGTTCTCAGCCTTCTTATTCGTGGTTTCTACCATAAACATAAAGGGTTTTGAAGTCTCGTACCAGTACTTGGGAGTATACTGGATATCATAACTGCCAGTCGTGTCGGTGACGATCTTCTCAGATCCCAACTCACGCTCCCAGTAGCCTTTTCCGCTGTAGGTATTCAGTTCAAAAAGGCTTGTGGGAGTTTCGTCGTAATAGGTCACCGTTCCATAGAGTCTTGTCGATTCACCTGGCCCCAGCACTTCTTTTTCAAGTTCGGTTGTGATGATGAATTCGGGTTTCACATAGGTTGAAATTCCGACACTTAGTGTGTCGAGTACAACCTCACCAGCAGTCACCTCCAGTTCATACCTGTACTCCGAACGCTTATTCAGCTCAAAACTACCGCCATAAGTGCCGAAGTCGCTCACCTGCGATGTCATCCTATCCACTTCTTCACGATGGTCGTTAAAGAGTACAAGCTCCACAGACGCCGGGTTTTCCTGACCTAAAAGATGGACCATGCCAAAGAAGGATGCCATATCGCCGTCCTGGTATACCGATCTGTCCGAGTAAAGGAAATAGTGCCCCTTTGGAGTTTCATTCTTATCACTACTTGAGGAGTAATCATACCAGTAGTAGTTCCGATTGAACCTATAAGGCAAATGGACACGCTCATCTGTTGTCTCCACAACTATAGCAGCATCTGTAGAGTCAAGTTCGACATAAGCTGTTCCATCAGATCCGGTTTCACCTGTAAGCGCTCCGTCTACAATTATTTTAGCGCTGTCTATCATTTGACCTGTTTCAGTATCGATGCACCATAGCAGGGCGTCATCTTCCGTGCTTTCTATATAGATGTTTAGATTCGTTACTTGGAAAAACTGATAGTACGTGTTTGAACGAGCACTGAACTTGGCAAGGTAATACCCCTTGTCGAGTCCGTCTAGGACACCAAAGATTGAATAGCTCCTCTCAAATGCGCTGACTTCAACACCATCTATAGGCTCTAGTACAGATTCATCCATTCGCTTGCCGGGATGCGAATAGTACTTACTGTCTGCTAGGTAGTTCGCAGTGGCTTTCCGGTAGCCTTCTTCATCCATCCTGTAAAGCTGAACCGATTCAGGCGAGGGCATCCATTCGTAAGGAACCTCGAGCACGGCAGCATCTCCTTCAAGAACAAGACTCATCTTCGCTTGTTCATATCCGAAATTTCCGGATTCTCCCGTTGTGAAGTCAAACGCGTAACCGGACGCCAAGAGACTACCGACCTGGCTTATAAACCCGTCCCTTACTTTCACCTGATAGGTGCATCCTAAGTCAAGCGAAGTAGGCATCAGGATCAAGGTATTTTTGTCGATTCTGTGGGAATATTCAATTTCAGGTTCTATTGTGATGAACTCCAAAATGCTTTCGTCAATTACTTGCGAAAACGAGATTTCTATTCCAGAACTAGGCGGAACACTGCTTGAATGCCTCGCCGGATAGGTCCCAACCACCTTTAAGTTACCGCCGACTTCAAAAGACCAGCCTGCAGTACGGGTTTTGTTATTGTGCCTGAACTTAATGACCGTTCCGGCGTCAAGAGGCTCAACGGGCTTGATCAGCACACTCAAGTCGCTTGTGCGTTCGACCTGATACTCCACTGCCGGAGTGATTGACAAGAAGGTTGCAAGATACCCGTCGTCAATCTCTGTGTCCGCGGTCACCAAGAACGAAGTATCCTCACTGATCAATCCGTCAACTGCATCCAAGGCCTCGACGCTCAGGATGTCAACCGCTTCCTTGCTAATATCCACCCTATCAGGCGGCAATTCGATTTGCACTTCTTGCCCAGTGCCTTCCTTCTCTCTGTTTAGCATCCAAATACCTGCCATTAGTGCAATTAAAACCGCTGTCATAATCAGTGCGATCCGCTTTTTATCCATATCGATCCGTAGACCTCCTTATCTTCTGTCCGCTTTTCTTTATTATAAAAAAACAATACCCAGATGAGTGGAATTTAAGAATAATTTAATATAAGGAAGTTCATTAATGGAAAAAGGATGCTAAAAGTAAAAAAGTTCTCTTTGGGTTAGAAAGAGAACTTCACATCAGTAGCAGTATTCTTTTATGGTGACAACCATCACCTTTGATCTAATCTTCCCCCTAGACCAGCTCGCTTATTTCCACTTCGAATAACCAAACGAACCATCGTCTCTGATCGAGGTCACCTCAAAGAAAGGATAGCTAAGATGCCACTCTTCTTCATTGGGATCAAACATTAGATAATCATATTCCAAAAGGTTCTTACCGAATCCTGTCGGCTTCTCGCTGCTAAAGCGATAGTACTTCATAGTAAGCGATGTCGATATACCTGTTTCGATTTCGATTTCAGTTGCGATTTGAGCTCCTAAAGCCACTAACTCAAACTCATATTCGTCGAACAGACGCATGAAGTTCTCTACGCTGTCATCAGCAATGTTTGCAACAATGCTTACTTCTTTGGTTCGCATGTATTCAAAGATTTCAATGTGAAACCTTTTAATATGGATCTCTTCCTCTCCAAGAGTGATGACACCGTATTCCTCTTTGAGACCATCCTGTATCTGATACAAGTTGAAGGCTTCAAGCTTTAGCACCTCGGAATAACTATATTGCGATGCGACTCCATCCTTAACCGCTAAGATAGCAACTTTGACTTCTCTATCAGAATGAATACCTTCCACGGTTAATCCATCAATTAACTCGTCCTCGAGCACCCAGTAGTTTTCGCCCGCCTCGTTGTTGATTGCCGCCCATTCATTACCTTTTACTCCTAAAAAGGCCATATAATAGTCCGCATCACCCTTATCCCATGTCACTTCAATAGATGTATTCGACAGTGCCGCTATGGTCACATTCGTCGGTGCTTTAGTCTGTGGATTGGTTAGTGCTGTAAACTCATCTATAGTGAGCATTTTGGATTTATCCATCGAAGTGAACAAGTTCACCGGTACGCAAAAGTTAAGGTTCTGACCTTCAACTAAAAAAGTTGTGATTCCGATTAGCTCACCATACTCATCCAATAGAGCACCACCGCTAGATCCTGGACTCACAGGTGCTGTAATTTGAATGATTACTTCCCTTATCGAACTAATGATTCCTTCAGACAAGGTGTTGATGAGCCCTTGAGGACTGCCTATCGTATAGATCTTCTGGCCTTTTTGTAAATCAAGTTCTTGTTTTACAGTTAGCGGTGTGACGGATGTGTCCTCAATTTGTAGCGCAGCTAAATCCAGATCGATGTCATACCCCGTTATGTAGACGTTTCCCTTATAGATGGAACCATCTTCATGTTCTATCTCAATGGTCTGCGCTTGGTCGATCACATGAAGATTTGTTCCGATTTTACCTGATTCATAATAGAATCCGCTGCCTAAGTAGTTCTCTCCCGTGTAGGTTTTTACATGTAACTTGACTAGGCTACCTGAAAGCGACGCAATTTCAGTAGTTGTAAGCTTTTTCTTCTCTACAACAGGAAGGCTTGCACCATAGGTTTTAGGACTATGGGCGTCCAATATCCTCTTGAATACCACCAAGGATTGTTCTTCGCTTGTGGGACTGCCTGGTGCGATCCTGTTGTCTCCTACTCCGGAAAGTATGCCGTTGTTTTTCGCCTTATACACTGCTGACCGTGCCCATGAGCTGATCTGAGCATGGTCTTCGAACAGTACGGTTCCCTCTGCAAGTTCGATTCCAGCTAGTTCAAGGGTTCTCACCATGAATACCGCAAGCTGCTCTCTTGTCAGTGAGCCGCTCGGATCAAACCGATTGTCACCCACACCTGTAGTGATTCCAATTGTCGCAGCTTTTAAACTGTTTTCATCTGTCGTATCGGTAAACTTTATTTCGGGATTGACCACAATCTGAGTTCCGGTGATCTCTTCATAAAGCTTGACCGACAGATACACAAATCGCTCTCTAGTGATATCACCTTGATAGTTGTCAAATGCAGAATCCCTTAACACTTGATACGATGACAAGGAATCAAGTGACTCTTTCGACCAATTTGATGGACTACCAGCTGCAAAAGTTACTGAACTGGCCAGTAAAAGTATCAAAAATACATGAATGACTTTACGCATTACATCCTCCCGCTACACACAATCGGTCGTAACCGATTCCCGCTTGTTTTTAGTGTATCCATTTTCTTATCACACTTTCCGAATCGCGCAATCATTGACCCTTTAAAACAAAAAAGGCAGCCAATTAGGCTGCTCATCATTATAGTTAACGGCAACCTGGCAATCATAGCTTAAACACCTTAGACCCATGGCTTTGCGTCTCAACCTTTCAGTTGATTTGCTCATTATTCGATTTTGGACTCCCGTACAGTATAACTCATTTTTAAGCATTAAAAACACTAATTTGTTAGGGATTTGCTTTTTTTTTTGAACCTTTCTCAATTTTCTGAACGTCTTGTCGGCCTTAATGGGATATTTCCTTGATTGAATTACCACCTACTCTTTCACTAAGAAGGGTCTTTACAATTGGTATCTAGAGTTTTATACTTAAATTACACACTGTTGTGTAATTTAAGTATAAAAGGAGCTCTTATGCAAGCAATCATGGAAACCATTTTTAATGTACTTTACCTTTCAACAGTCATTACTTTAGGTCTTATCATGTTAAGCCATACCAAAGAAAACAAGATGAATCGCCTATTCGGTGCGATGACCTTGCTTCTCGGTTTTGGTGACGCCTTTCATCTTGTACCAAGATCCTACGCACTCTTCACAACCGGTCTAGAAGCAAACGCGACAGCACTTGGTTTTGGTAAGTTCGTCACCTCGATCACCATGACCGTTTTTTATGTCATACTCTATAGAATCTGGATTGAAAAATACCGGGTACAGGAGTCAAAGACCCTTTCAATGACTATCTACTCACTTGCTGTCATTAGAATCGTTCTTTGCCTATTCCCACAGAATGACTGGTTCAACTTTTATCAACCGGTTAGCTGGGGAATCTACAGAAACCTTCCATTTGCCATCATGGGAGCAATCATACTCGTGCTCTTCTATCAGCAGGCTAAAAAACAGAGCGATCTTATTTTCAAGTTCATGTGGCTCGCCATCACACTGTCCTTCGGGTTTTATGTTCCCGTCGTACTCTGGGCAAAAACCTATTCATGGATCGGAATGCTTATGATTCCAAAAACAATCGCCTACGTTTGGATTGTCATTATGGGTTTCAAGCAGATGAGGCAGACGATCAAAGGGCGCATGTAATCATATCATGTGCCCTTTTTATGCTATACTGTAGAAAGATTAAAAGAGAGGTTTTACCATGCTTATAAAAAACGGCACACTTTACACCATTGAAAATGGAATTCTAGAAACAACCGATCTACGGGTGACAGGTGATAAAATCACTGAAATCGCTAAGGACATAAAGCCCAAAGCGCGCGAAGAAGTCATCGACGCAGCAGGAAAACTCGTATTCCCCGGATTTATCGACGCGCATTGCCATGTCGGCATGTGGGAAGAAGGTATTGGCTTTGAAGGTTCTGACGGCAATGAGGCAACCGATCCGATCACGCCGCATCTGCGGGCGATCGATGCGATCAATCCAAGGGATGAGGCCTTCGAACTGGCCTTAAAGGGCGGGGTGACAACTGCTTGTACTGGCCCTGGCAGCGCAAACGTGATTGGTGGAACCTTTACTGTCATGAAGCTGCACGGTCACCGAGTGGATGATATGGTCATCCGTGACAACATGGCGATGAAATGCGCATTTGGCGAGAATCCTAAAAGAGTGTATGCCGACAAAAAAATCACGCCGTCCACACGAATGGGAACAGCGGCTCTTCTTCGACAAACCTTAGCTAAAGCCAAGGAATATCTGGTGAAAATCGAAAGCGCAGCAGGCGATGTGTCAAAACTGCCGACTTACGACATGAAACTGGACGCGATGTTACCCGTACTAAAAAAAGAAATCCCGCTAAAGGCACATGCGCATCGTGCGGACGACATCTTTACTGCAATAAGAATCGCTAAGGAGTTCGATGTCAACCTGACCCTAGAACACTGTACAGAAGGTCATCTGATCGCTAGTGATCTTGCAAAAGAAGGCTTTAGCGCCGTTGTCGGTCCTAGTTTTGGGAACAAATCAAAATTCGAACTGAATGAAAAGTCCTTTGTTACACCAGGTGTACTCCAACAAGCCGGAGTCAAAGTAGCCATAATGACAGACAGCCCTGTCATTCCGCTAGAATACCTACCCATGTGCGCAAGCCTTGCCGTTAAAGCGGGCATGAGTGAAGCAGAAGCCCTAAAAGCGATCACCCTCCACCCCGCACAAATCATAGAAGTGGACGACCGAATCGGTAGTTTAGTAGTTGGCAAAGATGCAGATATCGTCATTTGGGACAGGCATCCATTTGACTTACACGCCGTTGCAGAAAAAATCATCGTAAACGGAATTACTATTTTCTAACAAAAAAACGACAGTTCGCAAGAACTGTCGTTTTAGCACCTAATTACCAATCACCAATCACAAAATTCCCATCAATTCCCCAACATCATCTATCAACACAGTGGCGTTTTCAAGCTCTTTAGTAGTCCCGAACCCGTACCTGCAACCGATCGTCTGCATATTATTTTTAATACCTGCCTCCATGTCCATCCAACGGTCACCTATCATGAGGGCATTTTCATGCTGATTCCCTCTTAGGATACTCAGTATCTGCCATTTAGGCAGGTAATCATACGCTTGTGAAGTGATAAACTCATCAAAATAGTCATCCAGACCAAACTGTTTTTTATGAGCCTGCATATAGCCGTCGCTGCAGTTGCTGATAAAGACAAGTCGATAGCCCTGTTGCCTCAAATAACGGAGCACCTTAAGCGAATGCTTGTATAACCTCGCCTCGCCTTTTTCGATTCGTCTGTTCATTTCTGTGCCTATTAACATGCCGGCTTCTTGCTTTAAAGCCTCTGGAAGGTCAGGCATAAAGGCCTGCCACATGGCTTCTTTGTTGTATCCCAGCCATTTTGCGATTTCGTCATCAGCCCAGCTTCTTTCATTTGCGTAGCCGTGCTCGACCAGATAATCGAACGCCTTTCTGAAAGCAGGCGCATAAACAGCGATTGAATCGTGTAGGGTGCCGTCGTAATCGAAGTACAGGGTTTTGATATTCCTTTTAAGCATGCTGGATTTCTGACATGAGATTTGCCATCTCGATGGCAGTGGCAGCGGCTTCAGAACCCTTGTTACCCGCCTTTGTTCCCGCACGTTCGATGGCCTGTTCAATCGAATCGGTCGTCAGTACTCCAAAGATGATCGGTACACCCGTATCAAGGGATGCGCTCGCAACGCCCTTTGATACCTCGCTCGATACCACTTCAAAGTGAGGTGTCGCCCCTCTGATCACAGCGCCTAGCGTGATTACCGCGTCATAGCGGCCCGATACAGCAAGCTTTTTTGCGATCAGCGGTATTTCAAAGGCGCCAGGCACCCACGTGATTTCGATTTCTTCCTCTTTGACACCGTGTCGTTTTAAGGTGTCTAGCGCTCCACCGAGCAGCTTTGATCCGATAAACTCGTTGAATCTTCCAACCACGATACCGAACTTCTTGCCTTGTGCGATTAAATTCCCTTCAAAGATTCTCATGTGTTTCCTCCTAGAATTTTAGTAGATGTCCCATTTTTTCTTGCTTGGTCTTTAAATAGAATGCGTTCTTTTCATTGTGATTCATCTGAATGCCGATCCTTTCGACCACGTTGATGCCATAGCCCCTTAAACCGGATAGTTTTTTAGGATTGTTGGTCATCATTCTGATGTTATGCGCGCCAAGATCCTGAAGAATCTGTGCTCCGATACCGTAATCTCTTAGGTCCTCATCGAACCCGAGTGCCAGATTGGCTTCAACGGTATCCATGCCCTGATCCTGAAGCGCATAGGCCTTGATCTTGTTGATAAGACCGATACCACGGCCTTCTTGTCTCATGTAGAGCAAGATTCCTTTTCCGTTTTTCTCTATCGCGGCAAGTGCTGAGCTAAGCTGATCTCCGCAGTCGCACCTTAAGGATCCGAAAGCGTCTCCTGTGAGACACTCGGAGTGTACCCTTATCAGCGTCGGCTCGTTGGTGATCTCCCCTTTTACAAGGGCTACATGATGTTCGCCGTTTAACTTGTTGACATAGCCGATCATTCTAAAGCTTCCGTATGCCGTTGGCATATCAGCTTCTGAAACCCGCTCGATCAGGCTGTCGTTCTTACGCCTGTAGGCGATCAGGTCTGCGATTGTCACCATTTTAAGGTCATGCTTTAGCACATAGCTTTCAAGGTCATTTACCCTTGCCATCGATCCGTCGTCGTTCATGATCTCACAGATCACACCCGCCGGATCAAGCCCCGCAAGTCTTGCAAAATCTACAGCTGCCTCTGTATGCCCTGCACGCTTCAATACGCCTCCCGCCTTGGCTCTAAGTGGAAAGATATGGCCTGGCCTTGTAAAGTCAGCTCCTGTGGATTCTTTTGCTATCAGCTTTTGTATGGTCAGCGCGCGTTCTCCGGCTGAGATCCCTGTTGTGGTATCCACATGATCCACAGACACGGTGAAGGCGGTCTCTTTTGGGTCTGAACTCTTCTTCACCATCGCATGTAGGTCAAGTTCTGTGAGCCTCTCAGGTTCCATCGGCATGCAGATCAGTCCACGGCCGTGTGTCGCCATGAAGTTGATCGCTTCTGTCGTCGCGAACTGGGCGGCCATCAAGAGGTCGCCTTCGTTTTCCCTGTCCTCATCGTCTACAACCACGATCATCTTACCTTTTTTGATGTCTTCAATTGCTTCTTCAATCGCATTGAACCCCATGTGCATACTCCTTATAAAAATCCGTAGTCTTTTAAAAAATCCATCGAAATACGTGATTCTGCCGTCTTGAAGGTAGCGAACCTTTCGATGTATTTTCCTACCACATCGCATTCCAGATTCACCATGTCTCCAGTACCCTTGTCAAGCAGTGTGGTCTCCTTTGCCGTCATCGGTATGACAGAAACCTCAAAGTCTCTATCACTCACACTTGTCACTGTGAGGCTGATTCCGTCTATGGCCACAGATCCCTTTTCAATCACATACCTTAAAACCTGAGGACCGGCTGTGATCGTCAGTCTGAGTGCGTTGTCATCATCGATTCTTTTAACGATCGCACCCGTACCGTCGATATGTCCCGATACGATATGACCTCCGAACCTGCTTCCTACAAGCATCGCCCTTTCAAGGTTGACATAGCTTCCGACCGTTAGGCTCTTGAAGTTGGTCCTATCCATCGTTTCCGGCATGACATCCGCGCTAAACTCCTTATCCGTATGGCTTGTCACCGTCAGGCAGACGCCGTTTGTACAAATGCTGTCCCCCGGTTTCACATCGCTTAGCACCTTATTTGCTTCAATGGTCAGTACGATCGACTGTCTTCCTCTTTTCATTCTTTTTACAATCCCGGTTTCTTCAATAAGTCCTGTAAACATCGCTCACCTCCTCACTTTCATACGAACCATCACATCGTCTTCAATCTGCTTGACCTCTATCAGGTCGAAGTAGGTCGCATCGCTCATGTTCTCGACACCGATTCCGCCAACCGGTGAACTGGCTGCGTAGCCGCCTACCACTTTTGGTGCGATAAAACTGATCACCTCATCGACGATTCCAGCAGTCAGCGCACCCGCGTTTAAGGTTGATCCGCCCTCTAAAAGTACGCTGTCTATTCCCAGACTATAAAGTCTCTCCATCAGGTTATCAAGATCCACTCTTCCATCCATGCTAGGTGTCTTAATCATCTCAATGCCTTTCAAGGTAAGTTCTGCTTCCTTTTCAGGATCTATCAGTTCAGTGGTAGCAAGGATCACACCTCCCTTTTGGTGCTCTGAGAGCAGCTTCGCATCAAGGGGCAATCGCCCTTTTGCATCCACGATGATTGGTCTTGGGTTAAGTCCTTTGACCAGCTCAAGCCTTGTCGTCAGGCTTGGATCATCTGCAAGTACCGTACCTATGCCTACCATGATCCCCATCATGTCGTGGCGCATGGCATGCACATGCTCCCTCGACCTAGCGCACGAGATCCATTTCGAATCGCCGGTTTTTGTCGCTATTTTCCCATCAAGGGTCATGGCGGTTTTCATCGTCACGTAGGGTTTGTTCTCTAAGATATACTTTAAGAAATAGCGGTTCATGTCACGAATCTCTGATTCGAGCATACCGACTGTGACCTTGATGCCGTGTTCCTCTAGTTTTTTTATGCCTTTACCAGCAACAAGCGGGTTGGGGTCTTTTAACCCTATCACGACCTCGCTAAATCCCTTCTCGATGATCAGATCAACGCAGGGCGGTGTCTTTCCGTAATGCGAGCATGGTTCGAGTGTCACATAGATTGTCGCGCCTTTTAGGTCTTCTGTCGCGTCATTAACCGCGTTGACTTCCGCATGCGGTCCTCCGAACTCTTTATGGTAACCTCGTCCGATCACCCTGTTGTTTTTTACAATGACGGCTCCGACAAGCGGGTTGGGGTTCACATATCCCGTTCCGAGCCTTGCGAGCGCGATGGCCTGTTTCATATACTGCATGTCCTTATCCCTCATTTCAACAATAGGTATTACCACTTAAATACGAAAAAACGCCCTGAAGAAGTAGCTTCAGGGCGTGACCATACAAAAATACACACAAAAAAACATCGTTTTTTTGCATCATAAACCTTCTTCCATCCAGACTTTACTGTCGGTCTTGGAATTACACCAAGTCAGCCGTTAGGCTCGCGGACTATCACCGCCGGTCGGGAATTACACCCTGCCCTGAAGGTACTATTCAATTATCGACACAAGTATAACACAATCGATTTTAATCTTCAACCGCTTCAACTGTATCTTTTGAGAGGACGGAATCCCCTTCATAAAGTTTAGGAAACACCTTACGATCGATAAAATAGTTTACAGCGACAATGAATGTCGTCAAGATACCGATTGTCGCAACCGTAGCAAATGCTGTGGAATATCCACCTTTTTCAACGATCCAACCCATGATGACCCTGCCGCTTGCACTACCCACAAAGTAGGCGATGTTCCTAAAACTGTTCACCCTTCCCCTATGTGAAGACGGGACACGCCTGGACATATAGGGAGAGGACCCCAGCATGTTGACAATCTCACCGATGGTGAAGGCGAACATCATCACAAAGAAGATGTAGTAGGCGGGCCTGTTCATGATGATGACATAGCTGATACCGATCAGAAGCTGGCCCATGAACACTTTAGGTAGCTCGTGCAGCCTTCTAAAAAGATAAGTGAGTATCGGTGTGCACGAGATGACCACAAACGCGTTGAAACTTGCTACAAATCCAAAATATTTTGACCCCAGATCCACACCGAACATGTCGGTCATGTACATGGGAAGGACAAAACTCCACTGGTCGTATACGAAGGCGGCGAAGAAAAAGACGATCAGCTGAATGAGAATCGACGGTCTCTCTTTAAAGATGCCCGAAACCTTCGCATCATGCTCGATGGTGTCCTCATACTCATTCTTTTCACTTTCGTCAAGGGAGCTGACATCGATGACCTTTACAAAAATCACAATCAATATGGTGGACGACAGCGTCGTGAGTCCGTCAAGTACAAAGGCAAGGCTCAGGTAATTGGCAAACAGCAGACCCCCAATGGCCGCCCCGAACATGAACCCCAGATTATGCCCCAGATACATGAGGCTGTATACCTTTTCACGTTCATTGGGCTTTGTCACATCCGCAACAAGGGCCTCGAAGGCCGGTCCCTCCATATTGGCAAACAGACCTGCGATGACAAAGAAGACCATCATCAAGTTACCAGGCTCGACAAAAGCACATAACATGAAGAAAAAGATCGAGATTGAGTCGAAAATAACAATCAGTTTTTTTCTGCTGAACTTATCGGCAAGTTTTCCGCCGATGATATTGGCAGGTAAAAAGAGCACCCCGACCCCTAAAAAGATATAGGCGATTGTTGTGGGGCTATACCCTATTTTGTCTTTCATGATCAGTGTAAGTAGCGGCCAGATGAAGGCTCCCATATTGGTGACCATACGTCCGATAAAAATCACATACGCCGAACGCGACAAACCTTTATACTGCGAAAATATCTCGATGATCTTTCTCATTAAGCACCTCCAAGCAGACTTAGCTTACTTTAATTCAAGTATTCCTAACTAGAGTTACAGCAATTTTGACAAGTACTTCAACTCATCCGATCCAGACTCCATCAACTGCTGCAAGAGATCGTTCATGAAGGTCTTATGGTGTTCAAGCGTCTTCGAAAACGACTGGATCACCTCGACTGCAAGTGTTGGTGTCAGTGTTACCTTGTTTGCACAAAGGCCTATGAGCACCGCTTTGATAAGAAAGACCCTCACCACAAGCATGGTGTATCCGGCATAAGGGTCACCCTGTTCAGAAAATGGATACATGCTCTTATACATCGTATTTACGATGTAGTTTTCAAAAATACGCTCATGCCTGACCATAAAGGGTTCGACATGTCTGATCGCGTTAAGTTCATAAAGAGAGTAACTGTTCGAACCGGGTTTGGACCTTTTGATTTCTAGACCTTGTTTTGCAGCCTTTAGAAGCTTTCCGAACGTCTGATTTTCAATTTGCTTGTCACCGTCCAGAACGTTTGTGTTTTCAATAAAAAAGTTAAGCTGCTGACGGTAGTCCGGGCGGAGTTTTTTAAGGTAATTTACATACTCCTTGTTCAGCACTTTATTTTTGCATTTTTTTAGAGTAGCTGGTACACCTTCTATATTGCCGCTCGCATGCATGGGAAGAATACGCTCGTGCATCTCGCCCAGCAAATGCAGCCGTTTTACAAGTGGGTAGTCGCTGTTTTTCAAAAGATCCATCGAAAACGCCCTAAGTTCGTTGAAATACTTAGCCGGGTGATGTTTCAGTGAAGGGTCTTTCGTCGCCACCTGTTGGGTGATGATGAACCGCGACGCATCGACATCCGCCTCTTCAATCATCAGGCTGCCGCCATCGAGTAAAACCATTCTGGCAACCTCAGGGCATGACATGGTGGCAGACAGTTCAAGTACGCCATCCACCAAATTGACAACACGCGGGTAAGCATTGCAAACTTTAGATAAAGCCGTTTCGCCATGGGTCCTTTGAATATCGCAAAGGTCGTCACTCGCTAAAAATGGACACCGCTTGGTACCCGATAACACCATTCTCCCATAATCGATTCCCTTGTCATAGCAGTCGTTATTGAGGATCACATCGGAGGATAACCTTTCAAAGAGCGGTGAATCTTTTCTGCTCTTGTAGCCTTTATATGTCTCGATATCGATATCCACATCCCATCCGATGCAACAATTGTCAGTGCAGCTGCTTCCGATACATTTAAAATCTTTCATATAAGTCATGCGTCTAATACGCTCATTAACCATTTCATCCCTCACAGTCGTCATTTGCTATCATACATACCCAAAATTATGGTTCTTTACATATTACTCTAGTATAAACGTTATGATTTTACTAGTAAATAGTGTGTCCTTCAAGCTAACCCTAGACGATATCATTTCCACAATCTGATAAAACAGTGTATTATATTAAGAGACCCTAAATAATTTCATGTAGCTCCTGTTACATTTATCCATAAGATTGGAGACAACCTATGAAAGACCTGACACAAGGTAAACTGCTGAACCACCTATATCATCTGGCCCTACCGTCAATAGGCGGTATGCTCGCATTTTCGCTGTTCAACCTCACCGACACCTACTTTGTAGGTAAACTGGGTACAGAATCACTTGCAGCAATGGGATTCACCTTTCCGATCGTCATGATCGCAGGTGCCATATCCTCAGGAATCAGCACAGGAGCCGCTTCTGTAATTTCAAGAGCCGCAGGAAACAAAGACCGCAAGACCATGCGCAGAACGGCAACCGACGGCATTTTGCTTTCTATCGTAATCGTCGCCATCTTTTCGACCTTGGGGCTCTTGACCATGGACCTGCTGTTTCCGCTGCTGGGCGCCAAAGGGGATACGCTTCCCCTTGTAAAATCCTATATGACCGTCTGGTATTCCTTTGTCATCGTCGTATTGATGCCGCCCATCGGCGATGCGGCCATGCGTGCTGTCGGTGACACCTATCGTCCCTTTAAGGTCATGATCACCTGCGCGCTACTCAATATGATCCTAGACCCGATCTTTATCTTCGGGTGGTTGGGTTTTCCGGCGCTTGGCATACAGGGTGCGGCCATTGCTACGGTGATATCAAGGGCAGTGGGCATGGTCATGACGCTTTCTTTCAACCATTTTTACCATCAGTTGATTGACTTTCATGTGCCAAAATATAAGGAAATCCTAGACTCCTGGTCCAAAATTCTTACCATCGGCATACCGGGCATCGGAGTATCGCTGATCCCTCAGTTGGTTCGAATGGCCTTAACCACGCTTGCCGCCTATACCGGTGGAACACTGGCAGTCGCAGCGGTTGCAGCAGGTAGCAGAATCGAAGGGTTCTCACTGATGATCGCAACAGCCATCGGTATCAGTATCGTTCCGCTAGTGGGTCAAAACTACGGTGCCGGCGCTTTTGACCGAGTCAAGGACATCCGTAGACTGCTCAACCGCGCTTCATTTGTCGTGGGTACGGGCATGTTTCTACTCATCCTTGTCATTGCAAAGCCTGTAGTGCTTCTATTTACACAAGATCCAGCAGTAGTCGGCCTGACTGTCACCTACTTAAGGGTGATGACGATAGCAAGCATAGGCCTTAATCTATACAACTTCACCAACCAGTCACTCAACGCAATCGGTCAGTCCCTGACAGCGCTTAAGATAAACGCTTTCGGCACCATCTGCATCCTTTTGCCGCTCATGTTCTTTGGTTCCAGAATATCCTTCACCCTCCTCATCGCAGGACTGGCCACAGGACAAGTTCTAGTTGGAATGGTCAGCATGTACTTCGGCAATCGAATTCTGGCACCGACCAACCTAAAAGCCTTAAGTGAAAAGGCCTCATAATTGCATAAATCATTCAAAAACCCCTTATCAGACTTTGTAAGTCCAATAAGGGGTTTCATCATTTTATCATACTAAACTTCAGTCAATCCATTGTAATAGATAAACATTGCAATTCACCATAGGGTTAGAAGTTATTTTAAATTGATTCTATTCGTAACCACTTGCATCGGAAAGCTTTCCATGATCACAACAGGATAAAATTCGACTTCATCTCCAACCATAAGTTCACTAAGGTTAAAGTTTTTTACCGCCTCAAAGGTCGGCACATAATATTCTCCATCATCAGTGCTTTTGCCATAGAGTACCATTTGTCCTTCGTCACCTTTATTAATGGCTAGAATTTCAATTTTGATATATGCAGACACATCGTATAGTTCTGCGATGTTTACGTTCTCGCCTCTTCTGATCAGGTCGATATCATAGGCTTTACCTACTTCAAGTTTTGTCTCACCAAAATAGTCACTGCTGATGACTTCCTCTTTAACTTGAATCTCAACGGTCTGATGACCGTCCACTTCAATTACGCTAACCAGAACGCCTTGTGTTGATTCAATCGCAAGTCCCATTGAAGTAAATCTCCTTGAAAAGTCTTCAATAAGATAAGGCACAGCGCTATAGCCTCCATTTTCCTTCTCTACTAGTATTACCGTCTCGCCCAAATAGAGCTTATCAATATCCGCTTGATCGGCTTTATACACAGCAGCTATGTCACCAGTAAGCACGTGGATCTCACCTTCATCAATCTGAATCACTTCACCAACAATATCAAAGCGCGGTTGTTCTGGGCTTGTCGTCACGGCAGTCTCCTTTGATGTTTCCTGTGTAATTTCCTTTGCAGTATCAGTTGCCTGTGTAACGACACCATCCTTATCAGTGCTTTGTTTTTGGCATCCTACAGTAAACAGTGACGCCATGATTAGACCAAACGCTATTAATTTTTTCATCGTAATTCTCCTTTTCATTGATACGTATAAGACGCTTGATCTAAATAAATAGTTCCCACCTTAGCAAAACAGTTTCAGAATTACGATATTCTTTAATCATTAATCGTTTGTTTTCTTAAGTTCATAATGAAGTTCAGCAAATTGATTGAACTGCCTCATACCCTTTAACTTCAACTCCGTTTCAAAATCAAACTCTTTGAATAGCGGTATCCCACGACCTATTATAGTTGGTGCTATAGTAATAATAAACTCATCGACTAATCTTTCCTTAATAAAGAACTGAAGAAGATTTCCGCCACCAACAATCCATATGTTTTGTCCCTCTGACTCCTTTATTCTATTTGTAAATTCAACTATGTCACTATTAATAAATTCCACATGCTCGTTTTTCTCACATGTTGATTTCGAAAACACATAACATTTTTTATTTTTATAAGGAAAATTTCCTTTTTCCATATCCATTATCCAGTCATATGTTCTTCTGCCCATCAAAATAGTATCGACAGTATTGTAAAATTCGGAGTAACCGTTATCTCCTTCACCCTCTATTTTAAATAACCACTCCAAAGAATCCTTTTCTGTCGCAATATACCCGTCCAAACTTGTGGCAATGAATAGGATTAATTTTCTTTTATTTGACATTTATATTCCTCCGCTCATTATATAGTTCACTTTGATTTTATAAGGTAGACATACTGTAATTAGCTAGCAATATACTACAAGTTATCATTTGATTACTGCTTCACTCTCGCTTATTATAACATTAATTTGTGTTATACTGTAACTAGCCATTATTGTAATAAGTTACTAATTATAAAGTATCATCTTTACCATTAAACCAACTGACTCACTGTAGTTTTTCAAGGAGGTAAAATGAGAAAAAATTTCATATCCTTTATTTTAGGCATAATTCTATTGATCATCAGTTCCAGTTTCATCTTAGACTTTATTAAGACTACCAATCAAGACGGATTCAGTCAGATCCAACTTACTCTTACTGAAGATGTTGAGATTAATCAAATAAGGGCTACTCTTAACGAAGAAGTCAGCACTTTAAGCATCTCACAAGATAAAGAAGTCCGTGGCGAGATTTCTCTTTTAATTCGATTTGATTCGTTGGAAAAAAACGTGTTGGACCAATTGGTAAGAAAACTAACCGATTTATATGGGGACTCGATCTTTATTAATGGAACATTGACTGTTGGCGGTTTTGAACGGACATTATTCTCGTATGTCCTATTGGGCTTTGCAGTAGCTGTTTTTTTACTTGGTATCTATTTTTGTGTTTCCGTTATGAGAAACAAAGCTTTGGATTAAGAGCTTCACAGAATTAGATCGATGTAAATTATTTCAAAATTAAATTAAATCCCCTGTTTGCATACGCATACAGGGGATTTGTAATATCGTTACATAGCTTCTCTTTAAAAAATCACACTACTGAATACTAATATCGTCAATAGCAAGATTTCCACTGCTCTTAAAATAAGTAAATCTTAGTTGAGATGTGCTTTTATCAAGTGCAATCGAAACAGTTGTGCCAGTTGTCGGTAATGAAGATAGGCTATCAAGCTGTGACCAGCTTGTGCCATCAAACTTTTCAACCAACAGGTAAGAAGCACTGTTTACACCGTTACCTTTTATCCAGAAGCTCACTGATCCGTTACCCATCAGGTAAAACTCAGGGCTAGTGATCTGATTTCCGGCAGAGCTCATCTTAATCGATGGTGCGGATTGACCGTAGTTTCCATTTGAGGTGTATACACCTAAACCATCAGAAAATGTCCAATCAGCAGGAATACCAGATGTGATTGTCGATTTTGTTCCTATCACACTGTCAAAACCTTCACTTATTGAAGTCGGTGCCGGAGGAAGCGTCACATTGATTGTGCAGCTTGAAGCGATATTGCCATCCACCGATGTAGCCGTAACCACTGCCGTGCCCGGAGAAACAGCTGTGATGTTTCCATTTGCTACTGTGATTACACTTGAATTGCTACTAGTCCAAATTACCGTCTGATCTGTCGCATTGGTTGGTAGAACCGTCGCCACTAAAACATTCGTCGTACCGATGATCATGTCAACGTTTGTCTTATCAAGTCCGACACTCGCCACATGAATCACAGGATCTGTCACTGTCACTGTACATGTCGCTGTATAATTTCCGTCAGTGGATGTCACAGTTATGACCGCTGTACCTTGGCTGATGCCGGTAACAAGACCGTTATTAACCGTAGCTACAGCGCTGTTGCTGCTTGACCATGTCACAGACTGATCGGTAGCTTCTATAGGCGCAAGCGATGCGTTTAACGTAAAGCTGCTTCCTGTATCCATCGACTGAGTTGACTTATCCAGTGTGATACCGGTTACTGCGATGACAGAACTTGTACCTTCCAGTTTAATGTCATCGATTGCTAAATTGCCTGTGCTTTTTGTATAAGTAAATCTTAACTGGCTGACACCTTGTGGTACAGAAGCGTTTATAACCGTGCCGTTTACAGGCAAGTTAGTAAGACTTGTCAGTGTACTCCATGAGTTGTTCGTATATTTTTCAATCAGAAGCATAGAAGAAGCATCTGTTCCATTTCCTTTTGCCCATAACGACAAAGTACCCTGAGCCGTTAAATTGAATGTCGGTGTCACTAACGAGTGACCTGTGCTCGAGAACTTGATGGATGGAGACGAGTTTCCGTAGTTGCCTGAGCTTGTATAAACCCCCATGCCAGAACTTGTTGTCCATCCTGTAGGAAGTCCGGAGGATATTGACGAACTAGATCCAACGACTCCGTCAAATCCTTCATCAATTAGCGTAACCGGTGCTGATGGAGCGACTATTACAGAACAGGCTGCCTTTTTACCGCCATCTACTGTCGTAACTGTTATCACGGCAGTACCTTCAGCAACTGCTGTCACTGTTCCCGAACTTACTGTCGCAACACTCTCATTGCTTGAACTCCACGTGACTGATTTATCAGATGCGTCTGTCGGTAAGACCGAAGCTGCCAGTGAAAGCTGCTGGCCGACATCTAGCGATGCACTGGTTACATCTAGCGTCACACCTTGCACTGCGATAGACGAGCTTGCGGCTTCTAGTTTGATGTCATCGATAGCCAGGTTTCCTGTGCTTTTTGTATAGGTGAACCTTAACTTATTTGTATCACTTGAAACGTTGAAGTTCAAAGTAGTTTCTACTGCTGGTAAGTTTGATACAAGTGAAACCGTGCTCCAAGTAGTGCCTTCATATTTTTCAATCAATAAGCTGGATAGGTTATCTGTTGCATTACCCTTTAACCAGAATGACAAGGTCGCGTTGTTATTGATAGTAAATGTTTCTGTTTCTATCTGTTGACCTGTAGAACCAAATTTCAAAGAGGGTGATGAGGCGCCAAAGTTCCCTGTTGATGTATAGACGCCGACACCTGATGAGACTGTCCAACCTGCAGGAATTCCCGACGAAATGCTAGAACTTGACCCTATCACGCTGTCAAAGCCCTCATTGACTACTACCGCAACGACATTCGCTGTTACTGTAACGGCGCAAGTTGCAGTTTTATTGCCATCCTCTGTGGTTGCCGTCACTACTGCGGACCCTTCAGAAACACCCTTCACAACTCCATTCACAACAGTCGCTATGTTTGAATCGCTACTGGTCCAAGTAACGTTTGTGTTGGTCGCTTCTGCTGGAAGCATACTGGCAACTAAAATGCTCTTTTGACCTTGGTCAAGTGTCAAGGCGCTCGTGTTTAGAGTCACGCCCGTCACAGCGACTGGTATGGTTCCTTGAGGCGCGCCATAAGAATCAAATGCATAGGTATCTGTATTCCAGGGGTCGTAAGTAGGTGTCGCCCATGGTTCCGCCTGAGTCTGGTTCATTTCAGAAGGTGCGAGTGGATTTGGTGTGTTGATGCCTTTTGAATGGTTGACACCGTCAAAGCCGATATAGCTCTCTGGCGTCGATAACCAGTCCACGATGTTCACAGAAAGAATATTTGCAGTTCCAGCGCTTTTGTAACCCGGATGAGTTGATTTTGCACTTCCAGAACCTTGATTTTTGTATTTTGGAGTATCATCCTCAATCGGTGATGAATCACCTATAAACGCGGCCTTTCCGGCGCTTGGTTTTGAAATTACAACATAAGGTCCTTCAGCAGTACCGCCGTAGTAGATGCCCTCATCAGCAGCATTGTTCCATTTGGTCGGTAAATCCGTATCCGAAAGATAAACGATACCTTTTGCCTTGTTGCCATCGACAATGGCAAGGGTTGAACCTGCAGCCATTAGAATAGGTTGCACGTCTTGAGTGATACCTTCAGAATCTGAAGGTGAAGCGATTCCGCTAAAACCTGCGATAAGATTCATCGCGTTGAACCTAAATCTAACCCCAAAGTTTTCAGCCAACCAGCCCTTTGTGGCATCTTGCGGATTTCGCAGGTCGCCATATTCGCCACCCATATTGTAAGCGGCGTCTGTAGACCTATTGTAACCGTTATAGGTTTCTGTTGAATCCCAAGTGTTTAAGTTTCTATCCGCATTGTAGTGGTCTGAAATAAAGTAGATCCCTTTGCCAGCATCAACAAACTGCTTGAGCGCAGCGTATTCTGAAATCGTGAATGGGCGATTTGCCTCTGCCATGATAAACACATCGGCATCCTTGATCGCGTCATAGGTGATTACCGCCTCATTTATCGAAACGTTTTCCGGCTGCCTATCATCATAAAATCTGATCACACCATCGCTGTTCTTGTCGATGCCGCGATATTCTCTTACAGTATAGCCATGCGCCACAAGATCATCTGCAAAATCTGAAAATGCGCCGTCTAAAACCCAGTCTGCCTGACCGGCTGTTTCTGCATGTGAATTATCAAATAATACCAACTTACCGTTGTTTGTTTCAGCACTCGGATACTTGATTGGTATCTCATTGTTCCAAGTATAGTCTGCCACCGTAGCAGCAAAATATGAATTGCTACTGAAGCAAAGTATTGCCACTAATAAATACGCTAAACTCTTCCTTAGCACTGCCTTGTTCATATTAACTCCCCCTAAATTTTCTATATCTGAATTTTCTGACTTCCTAAATATAACATAAAAAAAATTCATTAGCTTTATAAACTAATGATAAATATAATGTCATTATTATTTTAACGTTTTGTAATATTCATACACAAAAATTATTTTTTACGCACTCGAAACTTTACTTAGATTTATACTCAATATCAATTGTGGATCATACTAACAATATCCTTTTTCAATTACGCCATACCTTGCACAATTGCAGGCTTCAGGCCGAGTCTTTTAAGATACACTTATACTGATTCCACTATTTAATGACTTAGAGCCTGAAAAAAGACTCCCACCGATACCGATGAGAGTCTTTTAGTTAGCTTAGTTCACTGCCTATGAATTTTTGACTTTCTACTTGATGGTAAGTAGATTCTCCAATAGTTGCGCCATTTCAGCACGAGTCGCCAAACCTTTTGGATTCAACTTTTCGTTGTTTCCTGAAACAACTCCAGCTTCAACGCAGATTCTCATCGCTTCTTTGGCATAAGAAGCAATCATATCTGTATCTAAGAAGTCACCTAAATTCTTTTCAGATGCTGTTTCTGGTAACTCATTTGCTACTAAAAGTGTCTTGTAAAGCATTGTAATCAGATCCTGTCTGCTGATTGCAGCATCTGGAGCATACATATTCTTACCGATTCCGTTAGAGATGCCAAGACGTTTAGCTGTCGCTAGGTAACCTGTATAATAAGTATCTCCCGCATCTGAGAAGTTCTCTGTCATATTGACATCCGCTTCGATTCCAAATGCTCTCAAAGTCATGACAATAAACTGACCTCTTGTGATATTAGCATCCGGACTGAACGTCGATCCACTTGTACCATTTGCTATATCGCGTGCTGCGACATAAGAAACTGCATTGTAATACCAGTTGGATTCTGTAACATCTTCAAACTGTTTCTGATCGTATCCGATCATGTAAGTTGAGAAGTGAGAAGTTACAAAGTCAATGCTCTTTGTCTCTTCATTGTAGTTTCCTTTGATTTTAGTAAGTTTTCCATCCTCATCCACATAGTAGACAACGATTGAATGTTTCTTTTCATTAGCTTTCAACGTGTATGGCAAACTGATCAGAACAGCACCTTTTCCAAAGGATGTGATCTGCTTCTCACCAGCTGTTACAGCGAAATCGTAGACTGGTCTGTCGCCAACTTTCTTTTGTACATTGCTCGAAAGTGTCTTAGTGTCAATTTTTGCGATACCGACTGTGATGTCTGCATCTGCTGCTTCTGAATTAATCGACTTGATTGCTTCACCTGCAAATTGAATACTGCCTAATCCAGTGTTGAACTTGACTTTGACATTTGATTCTGTCGCGATTTGATTGAATGAATCCTTTGGTATAACCACTTCCACATTATTATCTTCAGTAGTTGTATCTACTTTGAACTCAAGTACTGCTTTTCCACCGCTGGCTTCTGCAAGCTTCACTTCATCCAGTAATTGAGCCGCACTAGCTGCTTCTACTGTTGCTGTTATCTTACCGTTCACTTTGACCGTCTGAGCAACAGTAATTGATTTTACAACTGCTGAGCCTTCAGGTACTTGTGGAGTATTGATTACTGTATCATCCGATTTTTTAGGATTGTTCTTTTCCTTTTTGTCCTTGTCCTTGTCCTTGTCTTTATCTTTATCCTTCTCAGCTATAGTACATACAATATCGCCTCGGTCACGAACCCTTACTCGTGGTCCCATGGTATCAATTGAAGACAATCCAGTAGCTGTTATGTTTGATCCAACTGCTAAGTTATCAATGGATTTGTCCTTTGTGATATAACCGTCGATGAATACACGACAGACTTTATCTGTGCTATCTTTTACATAAATACTTTCCACAACATTATTAGAGTATTCAATGCTTGTGATTTCACCAGATACCTTGACAAGACTTCCCAAACTGTTACCATTTGATGCCTCTTCTGTAGTTTCTACAATTGGCGATGGTAATGGGTTTATCTCTGAATCAATTATTGTAATCTTTTGAACAGCGATTTGACGCTCTCCATTGTATGAGCTTGACTTACCTGTTATTTGAACAGTCTGACCTGCTCTAACATCACCTGCAACAGGGAATGCATTGATTCCTGCAGTGCCATCTTGTACATAGATACAATCAAAGAATGCTGTATCCTTGTCATAACCAGAAGCATTTGATGTCACAGTACCTTGAATAGTGAATATTTCTCCTTCTTCTGCAGCATGTACAGCTGATATGGCTGAAATTTCAACTTCATTAACAGAATTCACTATGCTTTCTAAGATAGTAAAATTACTGTAAGCAGGAGTCGCATAACTATCCATTGCAACTTGAATTTCAAAATTACTCATAAACGCAGATCCTGCGACAATTACTGTAGCAGTATTTCCGTTTTCGTAAGTTACTTTTTCTGAAGCCGCAACCATATACTTATCTGAGTATTTAGGTACGCTGACTCCTTCAATACCTGTAGTGCCGTCTTTATCATCATCAGATGAATAGCTTGTTTCAAATCCGTATACCATAGGACTGATCACAGAAGGTAATGTCGCGCTAGGCAAACCATCTTCACCGATCGCATAGATTGTTGAACCACCGTAACAAGAATATACCTGTTCTGCTGGAATTACAGTCTTCACAAATTCATTGTTCAAATTGTATTCTGTCAGATAAAGACGTTGCGGTTGTCCACCATTATTGATATTGTCCTTCACTTCATCATCTGACACTCTTAGATTTGACCCCAGTGCCGCAAGCAATTTATTCTGTTGAGCTGACATTTGCTCATCGGCTGGTAATGTGAACTCAGTACCATCCGAGTATTTGCTATAACTTTCATAGTAGTCGCCCCAGCCAGTGATGATCACTGCTTTACCGGTTTGCGCAAATGCTTTGATCGCAGCGATTTCCTCATCCGAGTAACTCTTGAATCCAATCAGGAAAGCATTACCGTTACGTCGCGTAGGAGGTGTCAAGATAAGCATCTCGAACTTAGGATTTTGTGCTGCTGCAATAAGTTCTTCGCTTGTTGCTAGTTCAACAACACGAACATCTGAGTTTACTGCCATGTCAGCAAAGTTACCCATACTGTCCTTATAATTACCACTTACATATTCATTGTTATGGCTTGCATCAATACCTACATAAACAAGTTTTTGAGCATCACGTACATTGAGTTCCAAATCTTGAGTAAATGTTTTTTCCTGCCCATTTACTAAAACAACCGCTGTTACTGTCAATTTAGTTGTGTTTGCTTCAGTCGGAGTAAATTCGAAAGTATGTTTCAATGTGCCCGTTGAAACAATTTCATTGTTCAATGCTTCAGAACCTAAAACTTGTTCTCCTTGCTTGTACTCAATCGACTTTACAGTTACTGTTTCTGTTTCATTATTAAACAGTGTTGTCGTAAAGTTGATTGCTTCACCTGTAACCGGTAGTTTAGTTGTAGTTTCAAACGAGCTGATTCCAACAAGTGGCGCTTGCCCTATCCACACTGGTGCGGTTACAGCGATATTTTTATCGGCTTCTGTTACTCTCGCATAGTAATAACCTTGTATTGAAGGAAGTTCAAAATTCCAATCAACAGCATTGCTGTCAAATGCTTTACTTGCAACAACACGTCCACCGTTTGAGACGATTTCTACTTTAGAGATCACATCATCACTATCAGGATCATCCACTTTGACCACAAATTGAAGTGCCGTCTCTGGAATCACTCCGATAACGCTTCCCATCATTTGGTCGTTGACTGAATAGCTGATGTTAAGATTCTTGTCTTCAGTTGTATATAAAGACATATTCTTTAGACCTTCAAGCAAACCTTGTTTGCTCAGCTGATCTGTGATGATGACAGTACGAGCCGTATTGGCATTTCCCCAACGACCTTTATGGTTATCTTGGTTGTTGGTAGGAGCGACATGCCATCCTTTATCAAGAGCTTTCGTATATTCGCTGTAACTTGGGAAGTAACCGCCAGATCCAATCGCTCCTTCACCGTTACCTACCTCGATAGCAACCATCTTGTTATCATAGGCTGGTGACCAATACGCAAAGTCAGAAAAAGTTCCGAAGGTAGTACCAGGATGATTGAACTGCGATAAGTTCGCAAGTGGATCAGTATTTTGAATCAATGATTCATAATATGCTTTCATACCTTCATCGCCGGTTTTATTGTTAAGCGTTTTGTTGTTTCTACTTATAAGACCGACAGAGTTGAACGTGTTGATATGTCCAGGTCCGCCTGACCAAGTCATTTCGAAACCTGGGAACGCAAGTACTGATCCCGCATGACTTTCGTTAAATGTGTCCATTGTAGAAACATACGAGTTCCATAATTCAAGACTTGATGAAGTCATCAACGTTTTGTCATTCAGCGCTTCAGCAGGGTTTGATGCTGAAGTGGAATCAAAATAATTCGAATGATCTGTAAAGGATACGAAATCAACATTATCTGCTGATGGAATATTTGCTAAATAATTCAGACCGTCGGTAAGTGTACCAGAACCGTCCGAGTACTGAGCGGTATGTCCATGTAATTGACCGAAGTATGGCATAAACCGAGGAGTTCCTACAGTGAACGTCCAAGTAAACGATGCACTTTGTCCATCCTCTCTAGTAACAGTTACTGTAGCGCTATAGTTCCCGTCCACAAGTGATTGGGTCGGAGTGCTATAAGTGACATCCTGAACAGTTGTTTGCATCGTGAGGTTGTCAATCAGTATTTCCTCACCTTTTTTAAGCGTCAATTTGACAGTAGGATTTGCTCCTGCATTTTCAAGTGTCGCAGAGACCAAAGGTGACTTATCTTCTCCTGTGCTACCATTTCTTTCAGGTGTCACAGCGATGATATGAGGTTTGTTGTCAACTAGGATAGTACATTCGGCGTTAGTCTGAAGCCCTGTAACGTCTGTAGCGACAAAAGTAAATACGATGTCTACGGCTTGAGCAGTGATTTCACTACCAGCTACTACGTACTTATAAGATCTTGTAGTCTCATCATACGTCATCACCTTATCCTTCACCATAGTATCGCCAATTACATAATTGACTTTCACATCTTGAATGCCTTTGTTGTCTTCAGCACTGATTGCAATTGTGTAATCAGTGTTTGGTCTTGCATCAAGGTAGCTTTCGTTTAAGGTAACTACTGGATTTTTTGTATCGTTCACCACATCGTAGATATTAAATCCATTGGCTTCTTTTGTTCCCACATATAGTTGTACAGAAGTCTTGTAGCATGCGACCATGGCATAGACGTCAACAACGTCATTGGCCTCAACCTGTACAGGATAGCTAGTTGCCTTATATATGTTGATAGAACCTGTCGAGTCTGTGATCACAGTAGATCCAGAAGACTTGTATTCACCAAGTGTGACATCTTTGATTTTTATAAATCTGCCAAGCATGGTAAGACCATCTTTAGTAAGTTCACTGATTGTGACTTCTTGAGCAGCTATCGGTGTTTCCGATGAGATTATTTCTGATGATAGGACGCTGGTAAGTTCAGGTAATCCGTTATATACCGTATAGCTTCCTTTCATCTTGATCACATCACCAATTTTCGCACCTTCTGGAGCGGCACCATAAACATATAGTGAATAAGTTTCACCGTCTACGACAGACTGGATAATTGGATTGCCATAACCTGTAGCAAAATAAACAATCTGCCCTGTAACCATGATATCCTTAGACCCGCTTGGCAGACTCAGTACATCTTTAATAGTAAGTATAGCATTAGGGTCTTTGATCGTATATTCCGAGGTCAGTACATCACTGTTAGCAATGCCTTCAGATGTCGCAAGCGCCTTCAACGTGATCACATCACCCGCAGAGCCGTTGATTGCAACTCCGTCTACATAGATAGCACTACCAGTTGTCGGTTGACTTCCGTCTACAGTATAATAAATAACTGCGTTGTCTTTATTGCTCTTGAGAGTAATAAGTGTACCGTTTTCAACGATTCCCGATTCGGGTGTAGAGATGATAAGCAGCTTATCCTCACTTCCAACCTTGCTCATATCAACGATTTCTACTTCCAATGTGTCTTTGTAAGCATACATACGAACTTTAGCGTTGATTACGTCACCCGCTACAATGCCAACAAAAGAAGACAAATCAACAGAAGGATAAATCTTAATAGATGACTCACCTTGAGTAAGTGTTGATGTATCTGTCAGTGTAACACCCTCAAGACCGATGATTTCACACATGTGGTCATAACCTGCGGTTTTACCTTCTGGCGTGGCAATCAGTTGAGCTATCGTAGCAGTACCAAGATCAGGGACTTCATTACCTGACGATACAATGGTTATCACAGATTCATTCACCCCAGATAATTGAATCAGGTTGTAATAAACTGCTCTTTTTCCAATGGCGATGATTTCATCACCAACCTTCAATCCAGAGGCACTTGCTGTAAGATACAGGCACATCGCTCCTGAGTTGTCTTGTATATAAACGCTTGTTCCTTTGATATAAGAAACAACCCCTTTTGTCTTTACGTTTTCAGTTCCTACATCCATAGCTTTTACATCAGCTATTGATGATGGATTAGAGGCATTCACAGTGTACGTGAATGTAGCTACATCACTATTTGAAATTCCTTCCTTCGATGCGCGAACATAGTAAGTTGAATCGACAGTGACTCTGATAGATGAGCCAGTAGTCCAGTTCACCTCGTCAGCTGAAACCGTGTTGTACTGGATAACAGCATTTTCTGTACTGCTTGAAAACGTTATCTCAGTGTCCGGATTTATTGTCGCTGTTCCAATACTTGCAGTAGGAGTGGCGCATTTAGTTTCTGCACTTGGAGTTCCAGTTCTAGGATTAGGAGTAGTTACCTCAAAATCCGCTCCATTGTCATCCGTATCAAGACCTTCAGCAATTCTTACGATGGCATTAGTACTAGATGGTGCAGGAGCGGCGCTAGATCCTTCGAACTCAGTCGCAGAACCGTATCCCACATAATCTACAACGTCCGTATCGTCTTTTCCTGTAACATTTTCGTTATTCTTTGCCAGAGCAATTTTCCCTTTTGATTGGCTCATTCCAATAGTTCCAATCACATTAGGTGTCGGTAGTGGAGCACCGGTTGATGATGCGCTACCTTCCTGAATCAGGTAATGTGCACCTGCATCAATGGTACCTGTCAGTTCTGTGATCCCTGAAAAGGCCCCAGTTGAGCTGGCATATTGCACTGACCATCCAGTCAGATCAACCGCTGAAGCGGTTGGATTATAAAGCTCGATAAAATCATTAGTATATGGCGCATTGGTTCCACCACCGCCACCGTAGACTTGACTAATGATCACATGATTTGCCGCATCTAGCGCAAAAGTCGGCATAGGTACGATTACTGTACCAAAAACCAACAAAAAAGCCAGAAGCATACTTAAATGCCTTTTAAACTTAATTTTCATATTGACCCCCTAAGATCGTTGTGTTCAGAGACAAAAATAGCCACCGAATGGAGATCGATGGCATTTTGTCACTGAGTTGTCCTGTGAAGAAATTGTAATAAAAAATTTATATGGTGTCAATAAGCTTAGTTCCGATTTGTATAGATTAACTAATAAGAATTTTTATCTTTGTTTCAATCTTCTAACTATTGCAACAATGGCTTATTTTCAGTGTTTTTTGACCCTCCACCATACATGTTGGCACTCAGTGCCGCTACTAAGGGAACTGTCAAAACGATACCTATCGAACCGGCAAGTCCCTGTATGATTTCAATAGTCATCAGGTCACTATTGAAGATCTGGAGGTAAGGATAGTCAAAAATCCTAAATAGAACAAGCATGTTCAAAGACGCTCCCGCAAAAGCTAGAATCAGGGTATTCGACATCGTCCCCATCGCATCCCTTCCGATGTTCAGCCCCGATTTAAACAGCTCGCTTCGCTTTGCTTTCGGATTCATTTCATGCAGCTCAGCTACTGCCGAGGTGATGGTCATCGCGACATCCATCACAGCTCCTAGAGCAGCTATCAAGATGCCACTCACTAGTAATCCGCTTATTGCAAGGCCGCTGCCAGACGATCTTAAAATCAGCTCCTCCGCTTCAGGCATATTAAAGCCATCTAGTGGAGTAAGGCTTCCCGCAGCATATGCTACCAGACCAGCTATGGTTACACCTCCAATACAGCCAATCGCAGCACCCAGTGTTTTTCTTGAAAATCCATTGAGGAAAGTCAGTGAAGCAAATGTCGTGATTGACACAAGGGCGATTGCAGCAGGTATCGGAGAATAACCACGCTTCAACAGCGGAATAAGGAAAAACCAGATGCTGAATACAGTGAAACCGAGTCCCAGCACGGCGGACAATCCTTTTTTTCCACCAAAAAGCAGTAAAAAAGTAACAAATATCACAACCAGTCCAATTACCACTACGCTCCGATCATAGCTCGAAATTGTAGCTATGTAAACTTGTCCATTCGCTTCATAATCTAACTTAACGATGACTTTGGTACCTTCTTTCAGATCAATATTTCCGTAAGCGCTCAAATAATTGACAGCAATAAGTTCCTGTCCTTTATGCTTTCCACTATCGATTGTCAGAACAACTTGTTGTGTTCCCAACCGGTGCCCCTCTGTCCAAGTATCTTCAGAAGCGCTGTCAGTCAAAAGCTCTGTGACATGTGCCCTTTCAAAAATCATTTTGCTCGCGGCAGTTGCCACCTCACCATCTACCGGTAAATTTATCCAATAAACAACAGCAAGGAACACCAATAAGCCGACAGCCAAGATGCCGCCATGAATCCAATTAAACTTCTTCTCTTTCAACTGAGTACCTTCTTTCAATCCATAAATTATCAATAATAGCGTTCTCTATCTATTCGAGTATATGAAAATATAATACTTCTTTCAATGATTGTTTTTCATCCTCAAAGCTGAATCAACTTATCAGAATATGGGTAATAATAAAAAAGCTTCATGTTTACAGGAGGTCGCCATGAAAGACAAACAAACCATCTTTCTTACCACTTTATTTGTGATTATACTGTTTTCCACTTACCTATTTGGATACAGGGTATTGTTGTTGGCATTTGTCAACTTGATAGCCGGATATGCGACCGAAGCTGTTTTTTTCAAAAAAAAACCTCAAAAGGACAACCACATCACTGCAATATTATACACGTTGATACTACCACCGATGTTTCCGTTTCATCTCAGTATTTTTGGTATCGTATTTGGCGTTTTCTTCGCAAAATGCGTCTACGGAGGATACGGATTCAATATATTCAACCCTGCACTTGTCGCTAGGGTGTTTTTGCATGTTTCCTTCAATAAAGAGCTGACTACAGTATGGACAAGACCGCTGGTTACCGGCTGGGGAGGCTTTGCAACTTATATCGGTCAGCAGACAACCGTCATCACAAGTGCGACACCGCTTCTCAACTATCGCTGGTCAGGTCAGACAACTCTACTGAGTAAATTGTTTTTCGGACTTACAGAAGGCAGTATCGGCGAAACAAGCGCCTTTCTGATCCTCATTGTCGGTATTGTCCTGCTGATAAAAAAAATCATATCAAAAGAGATCGTCTTAGGCATACTTGCTTCTTATTTTCTTATCAGTTATGTCGCTATCTATCTTTTGGAAATGAACGTGCAGGAACCTTTATACGCCGTATTTAGCGGTGGTTTTCTATTTGGCGTCTTTCTTATGGCCACCGATCCGGTCACATCGCCGAAAACCAAGATCGGAAAGTATCTTTATGCCGTTCTAATCGCATTCATCACATTCTCACTAAGGACGTTCGCAGTTTTTCCAGGTGGAATGATGTTTGCAATCCTCTCTGCCAATATGTTGACTCCAATCATGGATGTTTACCTTACAAAATATTTGATAAGAGGCGAGGTGTGATATGAAGAGATTCAACACCACCACATCGATTGTCGCCATTACCCTATTCGCATTTTTACTTGGTCTGATTCTAGGGTATGTCAACACGATCACCAAACATCAGATTGATGTCAATTATAATTTTGAAAGGCAAAAATCAATTCTTTATACCTTTGATATCGATACTGTCGATAAATCGAAAGAGGAGATCTATTCGCTTTTCAATTCCAATCTTATAGAAAATCGATTAAGAGGAATTCACTACTATACCTATTATCAGGACGAGAACCTCATCGGATACTCCTTTCCTTTTACAGCTAACGGCTTGTGGGGAAGTATTTCCGGGTTTATTGCGATGGACAACGAGCTTAAGAAACTCCTGGGACTCGTTTTTGTAGATCATGAGGAAACACCAGGCCTAGGTGCGAGAATCGATGAGCTGTGGTTTAAAGAGCAATTCCGCGGTCTCGATATTTCTGGAGAAAGGGAGTATGTCTATTTTGGTGAAGATGGGCTAGATGCGATAACAGGAGCCACTATTACCGTAAACTCCATCTCCGTAGTCCTTAACGACAGTATCCTTGAAATCAAAAAGATTATTGAGGAGGAGTTACATGAATAGTATTCTGAAGAATCAATTGTTTGAGAACAACCCGATCCTTAGAAACATACTGGGGATATGCCCCTTGTTGGCAGTCACAAACTTGATGGAAAACGCCTTAGTCATGGGTATCGCCCTAATCTTCGTGACGTCCATGTCTGAGTTTACTGTTTCATGCCTGAGACGTTATGCCGACAAGCATATTAGAATGCTCGTACAGGTGCTTGTCATCGCATGGTATGTCATACTCGTGGATATCGTTTTAAAGTATTACATACCGGACATCAGCAAAGCCTTAGGCGCATATGTCGGCTTGATTATCACAAACTGCATCATCATGGGCCGATGTGAGGCGTATGCCCAGCATAATTCTCCTTTTAAATCATTCCTGGATGGAGTAGCCTCGGGCCTTTCGTTCTCACTTGTCATCCTTTTTATCGCATTCATCAGAGAACTGCTTGGATTCGGCACAATTTTTAGAATTAGGGTATTAGGATCCTGGTGGACCAACTGGTCGATCATGAGCATGCCTGCTGGAGCTTTCTTTGTCATCGGTTTATTGATATTCCTTTATAACAAAATGAAAAGGAGGGTTGACCATGGTTGACATAAATCCATTCGCTATTTTCATGGCTGCAATCTTCACAAACAACATGCTGCTCTCCAACTTTCTTGGCATGTGCTCTTTCATCGTTGTATCAAAAGATATAAAAACGTCGCTTAATCTTGGTCAAGCGGTGACGTTTGTCATGGTTTGTACGACATCCATCAATTACATCATCTATTATCAAATACTGGTTCCGCTTGAGCTTGAATATATCAAGTTCATTATCTTTATCATTGTGATCGCTTCTTTTGTGCAACTTGTCGAAATGTTCATTTTCAGGTACTTCAAGGCTCTCTATTACGCACTTGGAATCTTTCTACCACTCATCACGGTCAATTGTGCTATCCTTGGCGCTTCACTCTTCATGGTCATCAGGGAATACAGTTTGCTGCAGTCTGTCTTTTTTGGATTAGGTTCAGGGATAGGATGGACACTTGCCATCGTCATCATGGCGGGAATAAGGGATAAACTAAAATCGGCTCCTATTCCTGAAAATTTTAGGGGCGCGAGCATAACCTTCATCACCGCGGGTATCATGGCTTTAACCTTTTTAGGGTTTTCAGGTCTTGTACGGATATAGCTGGGAGTGAGCCTATGAACATAATTTTGACAACAGCACTTGTAATCGCAGCGGCGGTTGCCTTTTTCTCAATCCTTTTGACCATATCAGGAAAATACTTCATCAGTTATGGAAAATTTAAAATCATTGTCAATGACCATACGCAGTTCATGGTAAAGGGTGGAGACACGCTCTTTGAAGCGTTGGAAGCCAATGCTATCCAGATACCTGTCTTATGTGGCGGTAAAGGAACTTGTGGCTCATGTAAGGTAAAGGTCGTAGAAGGTTCGGGTAAACTGCTCCCTATTGAGGAAATCCATTTAAGCGAGGACGATAAACAAAAGGGCTACAGATTGTCTTGTCAGTACCGGGTGACGAATGACCTCCGGATTATTCTACCCGATGAGCTTATGACTGCGAACTTATATCAGAGTACGATTGTAGGCTTTGAGAGAATCACAGACGACATCAGGCTAGTCAGACTGAAAATCGCTACCGAGCATCCGATCCAAATTGATCCCGTTCAATACATTAGGCTGATCTGCCCTGTCTTTACTAACACCAAGAGTAGCATTAAGAGAGATTACTTCATAGGAACCTACGACAGTATCCAGAGTTGTGTTGATTTATATGTCAAACACGTTCCCGAAGGGATCTGCAGCTCCTATTTCCATGAGCAGATCAAACTGGATGATCCGATTGAGCTAGCCGGACCATATGGTCAGTTCAAGGTTCCACAAGCTGATTCACCTATACTGCTGGTCTTTGACGGTAACGGATATGGCGCCATCGTCTCCATTCTTAATTATTTAAGCAAATTGGATGATAAGCGTTCTATCACTCTCCTCCAAATCGACAGTACGGAAAAGTCCGATTTAAAGGACTACACACTTGCCAGATTCACTGAAATGGACCTTGCATGGCACCGGGTGACAACTACAGAGGTAGACGACGCATTTGTTGATAATCTCTTGACCGATTGCACCAAATGCTTCGTCTACCTCTATGCAACAAAAGATCGTGTAAAGCTAATAAGAAAGCATCTGCTTTTAAAAGGAGTGAAAGCAGAACACTTGAATTATTTATACCTAACGTGAAACCTTAAAGGAGATAACTATGTTAAGTATCAAATTAGGAAAAACCCAAAGTACAATTTCAAGAGTCGGATTTGGCGGTATGATCGTAGCAAAAGAAACTCAGAAAGACGCCAATGACTATGTCGCCGAGGCACTGGATGCGGGAGTGAACTATTTTGATGTCGCCCCTACGTATTTTGATGCCGAAGAGCGGCTTGGTCCAGCCCTTGAAGGAAAAAGAAGCGGAGTGTTTTTAGCTTGTAAAACAGAGGACCGGACAGCTGAAGGTGCTAGAGTCTTATTGGAAACCTCATTAAAAAATTTAAAAACGGATTATTTTGATCTATATCAGCTCCATGCAGTCTATAACCTCGAGGATGTTGAAAAGACCTTTGGTCCACATGGGGCGTTTGAAACATTTATAAAAGCAAAGGAACAGGGGCTGATTAGGCACATCGGTTTTTCAGCTCATTCCACAGAAGCTGCTCTTGCACTCATGGAACGCTATGATTTCGATTCGATCATGTTTCCTTTCAATTTCGTTTCACTTATCAAAAACGGCTATGGAAGTCATGTACTAAAAAAAGCCCAAGAGAAGGGAATGGGAATCATCGGGATCAAATCGATGGTACTTGGGGAGCATCAGGTCAGTGACACCGTCAACTTCCCGAAGGCGTGGTACCATCCGATCGAAGAGTTTGATCTGGCGGATAAAGCCGTGAAGTACAGCCTTTCAAGAGGTGTCAGCGCCATTATTCCACCAGGTAACATCGAACAGTTCAGATGGGCTGTAAAGATCATCAATAGCGGCGTTTCCATCAATAAGGACGACCTCGAAAAATTGACAGGTATCGCCAATTCGACACGGCCGCTCTTCCCTCTTAAGCAGAGGTAATCAAATCAAATAGAAAAGGATCGCAATCAATGCGATCCTTTTTGTGTCATATGGTGAATCTCTGAATGATTTCTTTTAGAGTTTCAGCGGTTTCTCCAACCTCAGAAGCATTGTCGAGGATATGTCCCATCAACTCAGCCTGAGTATCCATGGTCGCATAGATTTCTTCTGCCGCTGCGGCGTTTTCTTCTGTGACTGCCGAAATTCCATCAATCGACTCAATTGCAAGATTCTTGTTTTTGTCCACTGTCTGTATGTTTTGAGTGATGCTGTCCAGTTGTGTAATTGTCTTTTTCATTGATTCTTCAATAGCATTAAAGGAAGACTGCACTTTTGTAAGCACATTACCCGATATTTTGATGGATTCGTTCGAGCTAATCATATTGGACTCTGTTTGCTTGATTTCGCCTAATATTTCATTGATGATATCATCAATTTTCAAAGTTGATTTGGAAGTTTCATCTGCTAGTTTTCTAATTTCTTCTGCTACTACAGCAAAGCCTTTGCCCGCATCTCCAGCACGCGCCGCTTCAATCGCAGCGTTGAGAGCCAGTAAATTGGTCTGTTCTGCTATCTGTTGAATCGTACTTGTGACCTGTACGATCGACGACGATTTGACTGTAAGCGTGCCTACATTTTCATTTAAGTTGTCATTCGCTTCAGAGGTGGCTTTGAATGTGACTCCAAGTTCATTGATTAACTGCACACCTTCCTTATTGTTTTCCGAAACTTCGCTTGTATAGCCTCTAAGCATCTCAGCACTCTTCACGCTGGCATTGATTTCTTGCGCTAGCGTATTCATGTTCGTAGCCGCTGTCTGAGCATCTTCGGCTTGTTCAGAAGCTCCTTTTGCAAAGTCGGCAACCGTGTGAGTCACCGCTTCGATTCCTTCTTTTCCATCTGTTACAATAACGTTTAACTCTTCAAAGGCGCTATTAAGCTTAATGGAATCCGCTTGCATCTCTTTGATCAGATCCCTCAGCACCACACGCAGGTTGGCGATTGATTTTGCAATGACACCTCTTTCATCTTTGTACTTCAAGAGATAATCAATTGTAGAGTCATCTTTGATATTCAGATTCGATGTCTTATTCACAACATCAGCAAGTGCGAGAATAGGCTTGGAAATGGAATTGCTCATGATGAACGCAATCACACTTCCTGCAATAAGCGCGATAATTACAAAGCCTCCAAGATAGACAAACACTCTGCTAATATCCGCTGTGACAATCGATCGTTCGTTTTCGACAAATGCATTGATATCGTCAACATAGTTGCCTGTTCCGATGATCCATCCAAAAGGCTCGTAAAGCTTGACAAAGGCTCTTTTTTGGAGAGCTTCTTCTTCACCGGGTCTTGGGAAGTAATAATCATAGTAGCCCGAACCATCTGATTCGACTATTTTGATAAAATCCTGAATAATCATATTCCCAAGTTTGTCCTCAAGATCAATCCTACTTTTTCCTTCGACATCTTCATTACCAAGCAATACGACATTGACGCCTTTTGTGTCATCTGCCCAAAAATATCCAGAATCTCCGTATTTCGCGTTACGTATCACATCTGCGGCAATCACTTTACTTTGCGCTAGAGTGATCACTCCACTGTCAACCTGATTGGAAATACCAGTCAGTTCAGAAACAAGAATATCAACCTGATTCTTTATGCTGGAATCGTAATTTTCAAGCATTTTGCTTTCCAATTGATCAAGCCTTGCCATGTTGCTCGAATAGATAAAGTAAAATGAGGTACTACCTAAAATGACTGCTATCAACAACATACTGACTAAGACCATTAGTACAAGCTTTGTTCTTATTTTACTCATGATTCACTCCTCTCAATGATGTAACTATGCTTCATATTTTTTCTTATTACCCCATATGCTCTAGTGACAATCAGTATCATCATCTAAAGGAAGACATCGCTCTTTCAAAAACAAAAAAACTTATAACGCTTGATGTGAAGTTACAAGGATTCTTAACTAGTCGATGTCCTAATCTTGTCATTACTTCAACACCCTTACACAGTTTCTACCGTCCCTCTTGGCTTGATAAAGCGCTAAATCAGCTCGATGTAGCAACCTTTCAAGATGTATGTGTTCTTGGTTGATTTCTGTCAGGCCGATACTCACCGAATAAGTATAAGGTTCCCCATCAATGACAACAGAGATTTGATTGACCACTTCCTGAATGCGCTTTGCTACTACCATGCCCTTCTCCAAAGGAGTGGATACACAGATGATTCCGAATTCATCTCCGCCAAGTCTGCCAAAAAAATCACTTGTTCGCAGAATTCCATTGACCTTACTCACCAAATCCCTTAAAAAATCATCCGCCTTAAAGTGCCCCAGCTTATCGTTAAGTTTTTTAAACTCGTCGATATCTAAAATAATCAATGTGGATTTTGATCCATAACGGTTGATTCTATTGATCTCATTGTTCATCTCGAGGATAAAACCTCGCCGATTACTGATACTGAGCAGTACATCGGTTACCGTCAATTTCTCCACTTGCTTTTTGGACTCAATAAGCATCTGTTCCGCTTGTTTCATGTCAGTGATATCAATTGTGAATCCAGCAAGTAAAGAGGGCATGCCCTCCCTATGTATCGGAAACTTGCTGGTCTTATAATACCTACCGTGAAGTTCCTCGATCACTTCCACACTTTCATCGTTAGTCAGAATACGCAGATCATCATCCACCATGCTTCTTGCAAGCTCCGAGGGGAACAATTCCATCATGTTTTTTCCAATTGCCTCCTCAACGGGAATACCTAGCATTGTTTCATAGTTATCCGATAATTTGAGTACTCTGGCATTTTCATCTTTAAAAAATACATAGTTCAAATTGTACTTTAAGAATAATCCGAGTAAGTCGCTATCCTTAAGCAGTTCTTTCATCCTTCTATTGTTAGTGACGATGTTTCTAATTACTGCTTTGCTGATTTCACACGATTCTTGAGCGCGTATGATGCCAGTATGGTTGCATTCGTCAACTATTACAGGATTACAGTCACCATCTACATAAAGCAGTAAAGGTACTTTATACCTGCTGATCGCATCGTTGATCGACTTGATCTCCTCCTGTGAAAGTTGCAGAGCGGCATCCAACATCGCTAGGTCGACATCGGTCATTCTTTCGACAAAGAGCAGCGTTTTTTGCACAGACATGACTGAGCATAGCTCAAAAGTATTCAATTCGACTTTTCCTAGATACAATATGTCACATCTCATAGTCCGCTCCTTTCAAGAATAGGCTTATGGTATATATACACCTTTTAAAGCCACTAAAACACAGGAACTTTTGCTCATCAGAAAATCAGCTTGTTTTCTTAACCACCAACATATGGTATGAACATTTGGCTTCCGGGTATTCCACATAGCCTTCATGTAGCGTTTGCCATCTATGAGGATGTTCAATCATTTACTCGATGCCCACTTTAGAGTGGTCTACACCAACAACCTCATATCCTAACCCGGCTAAAAACAGGCTGTCTCTGCCCTGACCACAGCCTAAGTCCAGTACTTTCCCCTTGGGACTGTACGCCTTGAAAAAGGCTTCCAGTCCAGGGTATGGATCACCGAAATAGTTCTCTTCTAAATAGTAGTCATCATAAGGGACTTTTTTCGTTGTCCCTTCAAAGAGTGCTTTCATTTGTTCAATTGAAATCCCCAAGTCCCTGAACAGGAAGATCTGTCTAAGTCGTTTCATGTCTTCTATTCCGTAGTATCTGTAGTTCTTATCATGGATTTCTGGCTTTAGTATACCGACATTCTCATAGTGTCTTAAGGTTTCTTTGCTTGTATTGAATAGCGCGATCACTTCGCTTTTGATTAAATTTTTTCTTTTTGTATCTTCCGTAGTCACCTCTATTCATAGACAGTTAACTTCGACAAGTCCAGTTTTTTCATATATACCACCAAAAGTAATATTAAAATTACATCCGCAAGAATAAATCCTGTCGCTACTCCCCATGCACCGATCAGCCCGCCAGTCGCTCCCATAAATATGCCATAGAATACGATCATGAGGATATTTGCGGACGCATACGCTTCAAAGTGCTTTGGTGTCAAGAAGCTGATAAAGGCACGATTGACGACATAGACCATCACAGCGTCGACAATCAGCATGGCAAAGTAATAAACGCCTCCAAAGAACTGCACGGCTTCACTCACGACTGTAGCAGCAGCAGGATTCCACTTGCAGACTGTCCCGCTTTTTTGGGCTTTTCACGGCCGATGAACAGCGCAGACACAGCATTCGTCAGGTACATGAGCGGACTAGTGATCGTCGTAGCCACAAGCGCGCTTGCACCGATAAATAGTGCTGCCACCAGCCTATCCGCCGTGTGCATCAGACTGTTGAGCACCCCTCTAATCATCATAGGAAACGCATAACTTCTAAATAGCTTTGAATAATTTTCTTGTTTATTTATCATAATTATCACCTCATCATCACAATAAGGTGTGTTGTAACCACAGAGTCAAGCGCTTTTATAAAACTTTTAAAAAAAATCACACACCAACTTGACGTGTGATCAGTAACTATTTGACTCCTTACTTCATAGACAAGAGGCATTCATCACCTTCTGTAGATTACAGGCACTTGTCCGTAGATAACATCGCGCTGAAAGCTTTCCGTCGTCATTTTGGTCAGTTCCTTTGCTAGGGCGTGCATTCCTCTTAGGTCTGTCGGTTCTTTAACTTCAGGTAAAATCACATTCTCTTTCCTTCTTAGATGGGTATAGTGTTTCCATAGCATCTGTCTGATTTTTGCCGGTGACGAGGCGTTTCTGAGCATATTCATTATGGTCAGCTTGATTTCATCTAATTCCTCTTGTGTAACAACTTTTGGCAGGTTTCCAAGGCGGTTGCCTAAGTCGCGTGCTTCTTGATTGCTGATTTCCTGACAGATGAACTTATAATTGTGCCACATCTCATAAAGCGTCGCCTTGTCCTTTATGTCCCATTCCTTAAGATAGATAAACGCCATCAAGCGTCTTTTAATATCCCACCACTTGATTGGGCTCTGCAGATCGGTACCGCTTATCAAAAACATCTCCGACTCCAACAATAAGGCTCCCAGTACGCCAGGCGGTTTACCTAATCGGTTGTTCTTAAGCGTTGTCCTAAGCACACCGCACGTAGGGCTGCCTTCCATGTAGATGTAGGCATCAAGCTTCTGCTTCTCACAAAAGTCCATCACGTCCCTACAGGAGTCTTTGATGGCATAAGTCCATTTACGACCCGATGCGTCAACAACTTCCCCACCATCGTTCCACACCGACATTCCACTTTCTCCTTTTATCCGAATTGCTAGTCTAGGAACTCCCATTCCTGACATGATTTCAGGGCACATGGGATGAAACACAAAGGCTTCCTTGTCTCTGCCCATATGCTTGATCATATCCCAGCCCTTTTCATTGTATCTTACCTTAGCGCCACACATGCATGCGCTCATTCCGATCTGTATCTTTCGTTCTAATTTATACACTCCTTATCCTCCTGTTTCAGCGTAATCCACCCTGTCCATTTTCTACTAATTTTTCCTTATCACCTTTATTACCCAACTAGACTCCTTAATCACCAAATGTCTGCATTAATAAAGAAGTCCTCCTCGAATAAATCGAAGAGGACTTCAGTCAGATACGCGTCTGTAGGGAGATAATCCTTAGTGTAGCTTATATGCTCAAAAACTGTTTTAAAGGTGTTTCCTTCATTCTTAATTATCACCAATTACTCAACAAGTAGCGTCTCACCTGCCGAAAGTACTTTTACTTGCGCATTTTTCACAAGGTTCACAAACTTCTCTGGATCAGCTTCTATGATAGGAAACGTGTTGTAGTGAATCGGTACCACTGTTTTTGCCTCGACAAAGGTCGCAGCTCTCACGGCATCTCGTATGTCCATTGTAAAATTTCCGCCGATCGGAAGGAATGCGACATCGATCTCCTCTTCTGCAAGGAGCGTCATATCGACGGTCAATCCCGTATCCCCAGCATGATAGATGGTTTTACCTCCAATAGTGATGACAAATCCGCACGGATTGCCGCCATCTATCGTCCCATCTTCTGTTTGAATGCCAGACCCGTGTAGTGCAGGTGTCATTTTAACCGTACCGAATTCAAAGGTATGACGCCCCCCGATATGCATTCCATGACTATTGACACCCAAAGTCCTAAGGTAATTGGCAATTTCAAAATTGGTGATGACCGTTACATCATACATCTTAGCGAGTTCAAGGGTATCACCCAAATGATCTCCGTGCCCATGGGTGACAAAGATATGGCTTAGTCCTGAAAAAGCATCAAGTGTCACATCGGTATGCGGATTATAGGTGATAAAAGGGTCGATTAACGCTTTAAATCCATCCTTTTCAACTAGTACTGCGGAATGTCCAAAATAAGTAAGTTTCATTTCATATCCTCCTATAAATACACTATTGCCACTTTAATTTTACTAAAAGTGGCAATGGAAATCAGTGTTTTAAGGTAATTGTAATATATGTTTCTCTAAAATAAGAAAAGTGCCCTAACAGAATCGTTTAAGATTCGGTTACGGCACTTTTAAGTATCTGTTCCTTAAGTCAACTACCTATTTTTACTTATCTTCAATTGGTCTTAACTTAGCAGTAAAGTGTCTAAGTACAGGTGCTTGCCATAGGATTTCGTATCCTTTGATTTCGCTTGCTCTTTCCTTGATGTTTTTAAGTGCTTCAGCAATCACATCAAAGTGAGCTTGTGTGTATACTCTTCTTGGAATAGCTAGTCTAGTGAACTCCATCTCAGCTTCTAACTGCTCACCTGTTTCAGGATCTAAATCAAGCAAGTAAGAACCGATATCACATGATCTGATTCCCGCTTCAAGATAAAGCTCACAAGCAAGTGCTTGACCTGGGAACTGATGGTATGGAATATGAGGTAATAATGCTTTAGCGTCAAGGAACACCGCGTGTCCGCCAACTGGATATTGGAAAGGTACGCCCATTTCTTTTAGCTTGCCGCCTAGGTATTCGATCTGTCCGATTCTGTATTTTAGGTAGTCCTTGTCAAGGCCTTCGTATAGACCGATGGATAAGGCTTCTAAATCTCTGCCTGCTAAGCCACCGTAAGTTACAAAACCTTCGTATGGAATCGTCAAGCCTTTTACCTTCACATAAAGCTCTTCTGAATTCTTGATTCCGATCAGTCCGCCCATGTTCACGATTGCGTCTTTTTTTGCACTCATCGTAAAGGCTTCCGCATAGCTGAACATTTCCCTAACGATGTCAATAATCTCGACATCGGCATAGCCTTCTTCACGCTCTCTGATAAAGTGGGCGTTTTCAGCGTATCTTGCAGCATCAAGAATCATCGGTATGCCGTATTTGTCAGCAATGGCTTTAGTCTCTCTAATGTTCTCCATAGAAACAGGCTGTCCACCGGCTGAGTTGTTTGTAACCGTCATGATGATAATGCCTATAGTTTCAGCTCCAACTTCTTGAATGTACTTTTCAAGACGGACAAGATCCATATTTCCTTTGAATGGCAGGTAAGTAGACGTGTCTTTCGCTTCTGGAACAACAATATCTACAGCTTTTGCGCCTAGTAGACCGACATGGCCTCTAGTCGTATCAAAGTGCATGTTTGAAACCGATTTTTGACCCTTTTTGAGGTAAAGTGGCAACAATACCTGTTCAGCCGCACGGCCTTGGTGCACAGGTTGTCCGAATTCATATCCGAAGATGTCTGTAACCGCTTTTAAAAGTCTTCTGTAGCCTCTAGCACCGGCATAAGACTCATCACCCATCATCATACCGGCCCACTGGGCATCACTCATGGCACCAGTTCCGCTATCTGTAAGACAGTCGATATAGACATTGTCCGAATCGATACCAAACACGTTATAGTTGGCAGCTTTAAGGTATTCTTCCCTTTGCTCCCTAGTTGTCATTTTCAGTGGTTCTACCATTTTGATTTTAAAAGGTTCTGCAACGTATTTAATCATTGTACTTCCTCCTGTTATCGTTAACATGTAGGGTTATCATTATATTGAGTCTATCATCATGAAAAAGTGCCGTATAGTGTCTTTAATTTGACTTTAATGTCCAAGTATCATACCATGACTACAGGAGGTACTTGTCATGAAAATTGGAATAGTCGGTCATGAAGACAACATCAATCGAATTCAGGCGGTTCTTAGGGAAAAGTTTGAAGCTATCGAAGGTCACCCTATCAACATGCACAACATGAGTCAGGTGAACACCACAGTCAACTATATCAAGGAACACCTAGAAGATTTTGACGGCCTCTTCTTCACCGGTAAGTTCCCCTATGAGATCATCAACCATCATATGCATTCTCAGCTTCCTTCAATCTATCTGGAAAACGACGAGAGCCAGTTGCAGAGGATCTTACTCGAGGCCAGTCTGAAACACCATAAGAACATCAAAAATATCACAATCGATTCTTACGACATAGAAGCTGTCAATAGCATCTATGCCGGTTTTGGATTTGATAAAGATGATTTCACGCTTTATACCTCAAACATCAACATTTATTCCAATCATCTGATTAAGAACCTATATGATTTTCATAAAAAACAACATATATTAAGTCAGACAACCGCGATCACAGGTATTTCAACTGTCTATAAAATGCTGCAGGACGATCAAGTTCCGAGTATGCTTCTTACACCAAATCAGGCATCCATAGAAAATAAGATTCGTACACTGCTCCAGAAAATCAAGACGCAAACCATGAGTATCAATCAAATTGTTGTCATTTCAGTAGAAAATGATTTAGGCAGTGATTATGATCTGGATTATGAAAACGACTACGGCATCATGCTTATGAAAACTAAAATCACAGAAGAAATCTACAAGTTCGCACAGTCCATCCAGGCAGCTGTCGTCGAAAACGAAAAGAGCTATATTCTATTTACGACAAGAAAAATTCTAGAATTCGAAACGAATAATTTAAGGGAACTTTCTATACTGACTAGTGTGAAAAAGAGGACGAACCATACCATCAGTGTAGGCATCGGCTTCGGTATGACGGCAAGAGAAGCGAAATCAAATGCATTTTTAGGCAAGAACAAGGCAATTGTCATGGGTGGCAATCAGTGCTTTGTCGTCTACCACAAAAATAAGATGGAACGGGTCACGCCGATCGACAAGCAACCTGTTCAAGCTCCACTTTCGGATTATAATTTCAAGGGAATTTCTGAAGCGGCGGGAATCAGCGTGAACAATATCTATCAGCTGAAAAGCATTATGGACATTTATAAAAAGGACACATTTACAAGTTTTGAACTGTCTAAGGAATTTGGGAATTCACTTAGAAGCATGAACAGGATCATCGAAAAACTAGAGCTTGCAGGTTTTGTCGAAGTGGTCGGTAAAAGGGTGATCGGCAAGGCTGGTAGGCCTAGCAGGGTTCTAAAGCTACTGATATGAGTTACACCATACTATGGCAATCAAAAAAGCGGTTTCACCTTAAAAAGTGAAACCGCTTTTTTGATTTATGCATGTCTTTTGTCAGGATGGAACCGAACTCGCTTCTAACTCAGTCACTACTTCACTTTGCTTGCCATCCATCTCTTTTAATGATTTGTTAAAAAGCTGAGTGATAAAAATTAGAATGACTCCTACTCCAGCATAAGCAAAGATGGTTGAAATGCTGACGTAGTTGACGATTGCTCCGACCAGTCCGCCACCTATCGGAACAGCACTTAAGCCCAGTACAGAAATCAGTGAAAATACCCTGGTCATCAGCGTACGATCCACCTTTTTCATGAGGGTGATCGTCATCGGTACTTGAATGAACATTAGATTGAATCCCATCAAGGCGGCAACGAACCCCAAGCCGATGAACTTTGCCATTTCAAACTCCAAAACATGAAGGTAGCCCATGAGTAAGTAACCAAGTCCCATGAACACTCCTCCTGCGATAAAGGTTGTTCTACCCCCTATCTTTTCAGTGATGCCTGGTACGATCAGGCTGCTGACTACCATCGCCAACATAAAGCAGATGCTTAAGACTGAAATTCCATTTGTACCTAGATTCAAGGTTTCTAGGATATAAGGCATCTGTAACGCGTTAAATGGCGCGAGCATCAGCATTAGACTGCCAATGAATATCGACAGAGTAAGCATCAAGGGACTTTTTATGACATAAACCATTCCTTCTTTTAACTCTTCAAAATATTTTTTTATCGTTAACTTGGTTTTCACTAAAACCTCTTTCTCAGCAGCAATCGACGCGATGATCGTGCCGCTGATGAGGAAAGTGACACCATCCAGAATAATCGCTCCACCAACACCTATGACACCGATGATAAGTGCTGCGACTGCATAACCGATCAGTTCAGAAAAAGTACTCGCAGACGTGTTCAACGATGTTGCGTGAGCGATTTCTTCTTCAGGAATCAGTTGGACAATCAGGGCAGAGGCAGAAGGCGATCTGAATGCTTCAAACGTCGAGTTCAAAATCGTAAACAGATACAGGTGCCAAACAGCCAGATGACCGATTACGAAAAGAATTCCCGTAATTAGAACAAACAGTCCCCTCATAAAGTCACATATCCAGATTACCGTCTTCTTTGGCCATCTGGTAACCACTACACCTGCCACCATACTGAATAAAAGCGAGGGAATACCATTAACCGCATACAGGGTAGCCATCAGCACCGCACTCCCGGTCATCTTATAGACCATGAATCCGTAGGCGATCATGTCTACCGAGTCACCGAATCTTGATATCACACCCGCTAAAAAAAGTTTGATGAAATGTTTGTTCTTCAACATCGATCTAAAGGTTACTTTCTTATTCATCACACGCGCCCCCACTATCACATAAAGTAATCACAAATTGGTTAAATCCATCTCTGATCCGTTCGATATTTATCTCATAATAAGCTCTATTCCCTTTGGAATAAGCAATTTGAATGACGCCGACTTCTGTTAACTGCGAGATATGATGACCGATCGTCGCCCGGTTAAGCTCCAGTTCTTGAGCCAACTCACTTTGATACATCGGCTTAACAGCCAGAAGCTTAAGGATACTCATTTTAGTGGCTTCACCGATCAGCTTAATCATCGTTTCGGAATTAGTCGCCTTAAAGAAATCTGCTACAGCATATCCAAAATTGACATACAAGCTCTCCGGCTGATTCTTCACCATGGTAAAACTTATGTTCCCTGGATAAGCGACCGATACATAAAAATCCGAATCACAAGTACCGTCTACTACCTTCTGGGTGTTCATTTTATAGAGCACTTTGACAAATTGATCTGGATCTCTTTGATGCCACTCTTCGAACTTACGTGTTTCGACATCTAGAATGTCCATGATACGATCTTTAAACGGCTCAAAAACTTGCTTGTACATCCTCTCAAAATAAGTGATGAGCCGGTCATACAGATGATCAAACTCTTGTACAAATTCAATAATATCCTTAGGCCTGACCTCGACATGAACCAGATAATCATCTTCCTCCAAATCTTTTAAAACCTCATCCAAAGGATCATCAGTGGATCGTTCAATGATACTTGTCAAATAGAGGTCTTTGGCTTGTTTTTCGCTGAGTCCCTTTACGTGATTCAAAAATGCTTCCACTGTGGGCATCTGTTCTATCATCCCGCATTGGTGCATCATTTGATTCGCCAGCAGGATTCTTGAGAAATACTGTACTTCCGACATCAGAAATCCTGTGACATGCTCGTCCATTTCAGCCATCAGACTAACTAAAGCCTCATTGTGTAATGTGATGTCCTCACGGGCAAAGTAATTACGTTCAAAAGCCAGCCTATCTAAAAAGCATTTAAACTCCAGTAATTCGGACCTTCTTATTCTAATCATGCCTTCCACCACCTTGCAATAGTTGTTAGACTCAAATCATACAACTATTGTACCATGACTATTTTCATTTTGCAAATTTTCAGTAAACTATTTGATCAAAGCATAAAAAAAGACAAAAACCACATTCATGGGATTTGTCTCCTATTTTTAATCACTCGTTCCCTGCTGCATTTCGTCCAGCGATTCGTCCAAACACTAGACACTCACTGATCGCACAGCTACCTAACCGACTGGCCCCGTGGACACCACCAGTGACTTCACCCGCCGCATAAAGCCCCGGAATCACATCACCGCTAGTGCTGACAACTTCACACGTAGGTGTTATCTTCAATCCACCCATAGTATGATGAACTTTCGGCCATAACCTCATAGCGTAAAAAGGCGCTTTAGCAAAAGTACCGGCTCCTTCAATCACGGGTTTATGAAAGGCGGTATCCTCACCTTGTGTGATGCCCTCATTGAATGTTTTTATCGTATGTTGGATTTTACCTTCTGGAATGTGATAATACCTGGCTAGCTTTTCTACCGTGTCGAAAGTAAGGACAATCCCTTTTTTTAAACACGGTGTAATGTCCCACCCTGAATACTTCACAGCAGCCGCATCGGCTACCGCTATGCATGGATGTCCAATCGCTAGCATTTTATCCGACAACACCTTTCGGTCTGCCAATTCATTGACGAATCGATTGCCGGTTTCGGGGTCGATAATCATTCCATACTGAAAAACGATGTACTCAGAAAATATCGGACCGACTCCATAACCTTTTTCGTCAGGACACGCCCATGGTCCAAGTTGTATAAAATTCATATCCACCGTATCTGCACCAATTCTCATTGATTCAATAATAGCTTCAGCAGTAGCAAATGGCTTATTGGTTGTATCTATCAGATTTGTTAACCGACTATCGTACTTTGTTCTAAATGAAACATCACTACTAAAACCACCAGTGGCAATAATTACACCCTTATTAGCTTTCACATAAACATCTTCACCCTTTTGAGTATCATTATATTCATAACCATTTCTAAATATAGCGCCACAGACTCTATCAAAATCGTCAAAAATATAGGATTTAAAATACATTTGCCTGTGATCTTTAATTCCTAGATCACTAATTTTTTCAACTTGCTTTTTAATAATCGTCGCACCTGTTGTTTTGTCAGCAGTATAACACCTTGCAACACTATGTCCACCAAAGCGGTCTACCCTATTTAAATAAGGTACTTTTAAATAATGAATAGACCAATCAAAAGCTTCTTTTGATTGGTCTACAAGTAAGCGAACAAGATGTTTATTATTTAGTTCAAGACCCGACTTCATTATATCTTGATACATTAATTCTTTTGAGTCCTTGATTAAACGGTCCTTTTGTAGTTTGGTTTCTGGTGCAGCAATGCCACCATCACTTATGATTGAGTTTCCGCCTATCGCTTTCATCTTTTCAAAGATAAGTACATCCACACCGGCATTTTTAGCTTCAATTGCTGCGCTTAACCCCGCAAAGCCACTACCAATAACAATAACATCTGTTTCGATATCATACTTGATTTGTGTATTCATAGGAACCTCCAACAAATATTTCATAAATTTGCAAACCCTTATTTGTTATTTCTCAAGTAGACCAGCATCTGTTAACATCAGCGTTGCAACATCTCTTGCTGAATCACCTTCGTCTACCATTAGATTATAAACTTGCATCTCTGCTTCCGTCCAGTGGCCACCAAGTTCTTCTAGCGCCTTAACAACTTCTGGGTTTTCATTTGCAAATTCCATTTTGAGAATAGGTGTTACATAATACGGAGGGAAAAAGTTTTTATCATCTACAAGATTAACTAAACCAAATTTAGCGATACGACCATCCGTACTATAAGATGTGTTTACATCAATTTTTGAGTCTTTTAGCGCTGAATAAGTTAAACTTTGATCCATTGATACTTCTTTGCTAAAATCAAGACCAAGATAAAGCTCTTTAAGACCAATCAACCCATCCATTCGATTGATAAACTCATCATCACTTCCAAGAATCATATCACCTGATACAGCAACTAAATCAGAAATATTAGTTAAGTTAAACGTTTCTGCAGTTTCTGGTCTTACTGATAAAACATAAGTGTTGTTCCAACCAAGTGGTTTTAACCAAGTGATACCATCTTTTTCTTCACTAGCACTTTTAACATAATCAAAGGTTTCCTGAACACCAATAATTTCGGTTTGTTTAAAGATTGCACCATCGGAACGGTGGCTCTATTTAGCAAGTATATGCATTTAGGGAAGAATGACAAAATAATTGAAGATTACGTACTTACTGATAAGCAATTAGAGGCTATTGATGAAAAGATCGCTGATTTTATTCAATTAAACAGCGAAGAAAAATTAACTGAAAAAGAACTAAAAAAAATCCTAAAAGAGCTTAAACACACACATGTTGTGACTAATGAATTTGTTACTTCAAGCGAGCCTCAAATAACTTCTATAATTCCTGATTTCGATAGAATTAGTTGTAATTTTTTCACATTAGAAGATACTAGTCAAAGATTCGGAGTTTACACTGTGTTCAAGAATGAGGATATATTTGATACTCATGATATGTATAGCATTGACTTAATAGGTAGAAGACAAGCATATCCGGGTTCACATTTAACTTATGTGATATACTATAAGCATGAAGTACAATACTTAATAAGACCACAAGGTCTGAGTACATGGAAATCATATATGCCAGCAAATGGGATGGGGATCCATTTCGAAGCGATTCTTACGGTAACTGACGATGGTGCCGGCGGAGGAAAAGCTTGGGATTATTACAGTAGTTATTACTAATTTATTATATCGCAATAAATTAATTATTTTTAGAAATAATTCGTTGGATTAATTATACAAAGGTGGGATATTGTGATTGTTATCAATCAATACATGAATAAAGTTACATTGTGTAATTTAAAGAAACTAGTAGACATTGTTTGTTCAACTGATTGCTATCACCTATCAAGTATAATTAATACAAAGATTAGAGTTTCACAACATCAACATGAAATAGACAAGTACATTTTGTCAAACTCATTAAAACGGATATCCAAATTAAATGTTCTTGAAAGAATTGATTATGGTAATACATATGCTATCAATCAAAGTGAAATGGACCGTATTGATAAAAAAATCATGGAATTCATAACTAAATTTGGTCCTGAAAACTTAACCCAGAAAACTGTTAATCAAATAACTAAATCTGTAAAAAAAATAACTACAATAGTCCAAGTTATAACGTTAACAGTATTTCAACAACCTATAAGTTGGCTGATATTATCAGATCAATTGAAAACTTAGTGAAATATGGTTATATCAATTCCATCTATCAATGTAAATATAACAACAGCAAAATAATTGAGATTAAAATCATAGATTCATATATTACTCATGATGGAATCATTTTTTTGCAGCAAGCTGAATCATTTAGCCAATTAATTTATGATATTCAAGTGACATTTAGAAGCTTATACAGAATAATTAAGGATAACCAAAGTAAAATTAGCAAAATGGATCTAGAAAATCTAGTTTTGAAAACAATACAAGATTATTCATTGGAGTGGCTAGAAGTACATAACTGATTGAAACTTACTATTTACACTATCTCATGTTTTTTCACAATTCTTATAAGTCATAACCATATTAAAGACAGCCCTTTCTATAACAAAAGGACCAGACTGTAGACAAAGTCCACGAAAGTGGCCTTTGTCTTTTTTTGTACTTCATTCAAATGTAGTGGGCTCTTCTTATTATACTTTTATATTCTCAATTAATTTAACCAAATATTTTGACTGAAACTTCTCACTGACTAATAACTGTTTTACAGTCATACTATTTCTAAGCTCAAGTTCTTTTTTAGTTCTTGTATTTTCACCCTAATATTACCCCAATGAATGTAGACCACATGATCGAGCTTTTAAGACTTAACTTGCGAAGAATGAGATATAAGCAAAAACAGAAGAGCTAGTATGCATGACTGTACACCATGAGAAATAAGATTACCCGCTCTTCTGTTACTGATCAGTTTGAGGTTTTACTTATCCAAAGTTCATCTACATTTCATACATTAAGTATAGATCACTTCAATGTCGTTGACAAAGTTCTTACAAAGGAGAAGTTCTGTTTTCACTTGATCCAGTTGATTCTGACTGACTCCGTTGATTACCTTCGTTAGGTAAGTACCTATTTCATTGAGATTGACGGAAGTCAAATCGTCTAAAATGAGTTGAGACATGTTTCTAATTATCTCATGATTAGCGACTTCTTCAACCATGACCATCACATTATCGCAGTAGGTAATTAAATCCTCTTGAATGAGTTGCTCAATCTTTTCCTTATCAGAACTATTCAAAATCATCATATGCTTAGACATCGGTTACGCTCCATTTCTAGACTTCTCATCTGAAGTCATTCTCTATTGAATGTTATGCTTTCTATCTAGTATTACCCAATAATCAAGCGCTTAGACTTCTCTATTGCAAATAGTATAAATGACTAACGGCGCTGTAGTGGTAGTCGCACCATCACTTTAACGCCACCCAAATTAGATTCTGATACATCAGCGGTACCACCGTGTAGGCTCGCAATGCTTTTTACACTTTTAAGACCAAGACCGTGCCCCTTGGCTTCCATCTGAAGTTCGCTGATGCCAGGTCCATTGTCACTGAATGCAATACAAATGAATTTCTCTTCTTTGTATGCCTCAATTTCAAAACGGCTTCCTACGGGTGTGTATTTTAAGACATTGTCTACAAGGTTGAAGACAAGTTGTCCCATTCGGTAGATATCAAGGTCAAGGTTGATATCTACGATCTCCATATGAACTTTGAGCTCATTTCTAGAAAACGCCAATTTCCATTTTGAGAGTTCCGTTTCCATCCACTCTTTGAGGTTTACATTCGACAAATAAAGTGCTTCCTTACCGTCCGCAACGTCTTCAAGTAAGATATTCAGCATATGTTTTAGCTTTTCAGTCTCATGTTCGATACTTGCAAGTCCTTCCTCGTGTTCGTCAGGATGATCCTTTAAGTAATCGATCCAAGTAGTCATGACGGTTAAGGGTGTTTTTAGATTATGAGCCGTCTGCGAGAAAAACTCACCACGGTAACGATGGTGCTCTTGCCAGCTTTCGGACATGTAGTTCATCACTTCTCCTAGCTGTCCGATCTCGTCAAATGGCTTAGTGAAAGCCTGCTCATCAAAGTTTCTGACTGCAAATTGTTGACTGATTCTTTTCAGTTCATTCAATCGTTTGGTCACTTTTCTCGAGAACAGTAAAGTAAGTAGGAAAATCATCCCTGCGACTGCGACCGAAACCAAGACAAAACTGGCTGTTTCTTTTAGAACAACTTCCTTGATGGCACTTTTATCAGTTACCACATGAACTCTACCAAGATGAAGCCCGTTTTCTGATACAAGTGACTTTGAATAAACGTGCAGCTCCTCCCCACTTATGACTTCCATTCGATGGCCGGTGCCCTCAGGGACTTCAAGGTACATGCCTGTCGATGCGACCAGTTCATTCCTCGCATTTTCAATCATAATCCACGCAGTAGTTGAACGCCTTCTTGCTAAGAACGCACGTGCGTTATCTTCGGTTATCGCTGTCTCTTTTAAGATCTCATAACCGAAGGTGCTTTGAACCTCGTTCGCAACACCTTCTACAGCCGTTTCAACAATGCCGTTAAGCTGTAAAAAACGCATGTATCCGAAAAAAGCACTCATGATAAGCACAAGTGCGGCAAGTAAAAGCGCCAAACTTTTATTTAAACTTTTCGTTAAACTGATTCGTTCCACTGATATCCCTTTCCCCATTTGGTCAGAATAATTTCTTCGGTCATTTTTTTCCGGATCCTCTGTATATTCACATCGACCACTTTAGTGGTACCAAAGTAGTTTTTACCCCAAACTTTATCAAGTAACTCATCCCTACTGACCACATGACCCATGCGTTCAAGCAGACATGCGATAATCAATGTTTCGGTATTGGTTAAATCCACCCTGGAACCCTTCCAAACAAAATAACCCTCTTCTTCATTCAATCCGTAGCTGTTCGCAGTACTACTTCTCTTTGAAGCTTCTTTGATAATCAAAACTTTGCGGTACAGGGCATTTATTCGTGCTAATAACTCCTTTGTGTTAAATGGTTTGGTCACATAGTCGTCCGCTCCACCCATCAATCCTTTTACTTTATCTTCGCTCTGGGACTTTGCCGTCAGCATGATCGCCCCTATTGACTCATTGATAGCCCTTAGCCATTTTAGCGCTTCAAACCCGTCTTTACCGGGGAGCATCACATCGATAAGTGCGATATCAAAATCATTGATGTTCCTTAACTGGAAAAGCGCCTCGGCACTTTGTACCCAGACGACTTTTTCCACGTTCTTTTCAAGTGTTTTTGTTAAAATATGACCGATTCCAAGGTCATCCTCAAGCAGTAGCACCTTCACATCATTACCTCTTCATTACCTCTTCATCGCCTCTTTATTTATCGCAAAAGCCTCTTTAAAGGCATTTTTTTCCATCTCTGTGATGGTTGTCGACCAACTAGCGACAGCATTTAGATAGTCGGACTTATCTAATACTTCTATACCCTCTATCTCTGTTTTAAGTGCTTGTAGTTCAACATCATCCACGTAGTAGATTGTCACTAGCTCATTTGCAGAAACCGTATCCGTATACGTATAATAGATTTGTTCGTCTTCGTAGCCGCTACGTGTGATGGCATAGTTTTGCACCCATTCAGGCTTCATCTTTAGCTTACCATAATACGTCTCGTGGTACACCGCTACATCCACGAAATCCGGTTCGATCCAGTTCGCATACCAAGTCAGCCAAACAGTACCCGCCATAGAGCTATCCGTTTGAAAGGGGGATGGATCCATAAACGGAAACTCAAACACACCATCACCATCGGTATCCCTAATGCTTGCATAGTAAGCGGTATAGGGCTGATCATATTCACCTTCTTGGCGGTAGAAAAGCGCTTCAAGTTGACCGTCAACCGATTTTACCACAGCATCAGAAACAGCACTGTGCGCACCGACACCTGCTGTAAAGAACACCGCGGATCTACCGTCCATGAGTTTTCCGCTTTCCATCTCGGTCCCATATAAGAAACCCAGATTGATTTTTTGCTGTTCTTCAAAGGTAGAAAGATTCAACTCATACAGATAACTCTCCCTAATGGCATCCACTTCTTCCTCACCCATGATATAAAGCTGATCGCCACCTGCTAAATTTGCAACTATAAATGCTTTTCCCTCTGCAGTATAAATCACATCACCGCCAGTTGCAATATCATACACTTCAATTAAGCTACGACCGGTATCATGGAAATATTGGATGATGACCTCATCAGTACCATCACCAGTTGTATCATATGTAGTTACTTTTACAAGCGTAGAACCTGCAAGCTCGATGCTGTTGACCTTTTGATTACGCTCATCCAGTACCTCGATCACAAGTTGTCCATCAGCGGTAACCGCTGCGGAGTAGCCCTCACCTAAATCGAAAATACCGCTAACCAGTTCTCCATGTTCAACTTCGTCTAGCCATCTAGCACCCAGATCAACATCAAGACTAGGCTCTTTCATCACATCTTCCGCTTGAGATATTGTACACCCTCCAAGCAGACCAGAAGCAGTAAAAACACCAAACAACAAACCTAAAATGCTTTTTTTCATCATTACCTCCAATGTCATTTATAATCTAACCCTATCTTACATCGATAGCTAGAGAAAAAAGTTACAAATGAGTATCAAAAATTTAGTTGAGAAAAAGCTAGAAAGTCGATTAATTATGTATTTAATTATAGTGTGATGAACAACTGGTTTAACACCACATCAAAGTGGTATAAATTACAAAAGTTAGTCATTCAAAGTACTATTATAAACTAATCTGGGAGGTCAGTATGTTTAAAGAAGAAAGAACTGAATCCAAATTTGAGTGGACCATGTTAGGAAATGTCAGTGAAGGACGACCTAACCTAGGCGAAAATGTTCCGGTAGATGTTTATAGGTTAATGCAGTTTACACTTCGTGACGCTATGATTCAAGCAGTTGGTGTCGAAGCTACAGATGCTGTGTTTTATGACGCAGGTAAGAAAGCGGGGCTTGAGTTTTTAAAGAACATGATAGGTAAAGCAGACACTTTTAGCGAATTTGTAGAACGCACACAAGAAAAACTAAAAGATTTGGGCATCGGAATTCTAAGAGTTGAAAACGCCGATCTTTACAACAACCTATTTACTCTAACTGTTTCTGAGGACTTGGACTGCTCTGGGCTTCCTATCACAGACGAAGAAATTTGTGTCTATGACGAAGGTTTCATCGCAGGACTTTTACTTGGTCAGACAAATATGAAATTTGATGTGAAAGAAATCGACTGCTGGTGCTCAGGAGATCGCGTCTGTCGATTTGATATAAGACCATCGGAGGCAGTATAGTGTTAACTGTAAAAAAGAATGACATCGATTGCTTAACTGAAGCCGTATATCAATTACTCAGTGGCAAAAAGGTTCATCCCTTGATGTTGCCTGCTGATTACCCTGACAACGAACTTAAACAGTGTTATGAGTATTTCAATAAGTTGACAACCGAGTACGCCAGCACTGCGGATTTTATGTACTCGCTATCAAGAGGCGAACTCGATTATGACGCACCGCAAGGTAACATGGTTGTCCTTCAGTCCTTTAAAAGCCTTCAGGCGAACCTTAAGCATCTGACGTGGGTCACCCAACAAATCGCAGAAGGCAATTTTGATCACACCGTGAATTTCATGGGTGATTTTTCTGATGCATTTAACAGCATGACCAGACAGCTAAAAGAAGCCTTTGATAAAATCCAAGAGCAAAATCTTCAGCTTCAGACGGCAAATGAAACCATCCGCAAGGATAAGGATAAAATCAATTCACTTCTTAGCAGTATTTTACCTGAGAAAGTCATTCACGAACTGGAAACAACAGGCAGGACAACACCAAGACTATATGACAATGTCACAGTATTCTTTTCGGACATTGTAGATTTTACAACCGAATCGTCAAAAATTGATCCTGTAATGCTGATTGATGAACTCAACGGCGTATTTACCATGTTTGATAGCATCGTTACAGAAACAAAAGGGGAACGTATCAAAACCATCGGTGATGCGTTCTTGGCCGTTTGGGGTATGCATGACGATCTCGAAAATCACGCAGAAATGGCGGTTAAGGCAGCAAAAAAAATCGTTGAGGACCTTCAAGCACGAAATGATTCATGGTTTATCAAATGGCAAGTACGTATTGGGATCCATACGGGCAGTATTGTTGGCGGCGTTGTCGGCACAACCAAGTTCATCTATGATGTTTTTGGTGATACAGTCAATGTCGTTTCGCGACTCGAAAGCAATTCAGAGCCTATGCGAATCAATATTTCAGAACCTGTCTATCAACAAATTCAAAATGCTTTTTCAGTGGAAGAACGTGGTAATATCTATGTAAAGGGTAAGGGCGATTTAAAAATGTACTTTGTTGAATAAATGTATGTCTAATCAATCATATTAGTGAAGGAAGGATCAAATTTTGTTGACTTTTATCGGAATAGGAAGCGCATTCAATACTCCGCTCGGTAATACTAGCGCCTTTATTAAATCAAATGATGAACTGCTCTTAATCGATTGCGGTTCGACTGTTTTCAAGTCCATCAATGAAAGTGGCTTGCTTGAAGACGTTAGGAAGATTAGTGTCATCATCACCCATACGCATCCTGATCATGCGGGTAGTTTGGGTGATTTGATTTTCTATGCATATTACATCATGAAAACTCAAGTTGACATCTATTTTCCTGACAGACAGCTAATGGAAAAGTTCTTATCAGCGATCGGTTGCGAACCCTTTCATTATAAGCTTAGCAGTAGGATGTATGAAAGCATAGAGCATGGCGAATTTAAAGGCTTGTCCGTTGAATTTATCGATGTCAGCCACGTGGATGTGATCTCGACATTCGGCTTCCTGTTGAGATATGATCGTCATTCTTTCTATTACAGTGGCGATGCGAATAATTTGAAAGCCCATATTATACCAATGCTTGCCAATCACGAAATCGACTATGCCTATCAGGATGTTTGCAGTCAGGACTTTGATGGCAATGTTCATATGTCTTTACGCCTCTTAAAGGAAACCGTACCCGAATATCTGAGATCAAAAGTGTTTTGCATGCACTTCGATAAATATCTGAATGCGGCCATGGTCGAGGCCGAAGGTTTTTCTGCGGTTTCTATTGGTTTATAAGACTACCAGCCTGTTTAAGCCTTAATTGAGTACCTCAATTCTTTTTAACAATAAAACGATTCTTTTCACTGTTCATGGCAATTACACCAAGTTGTCATTGGATTGTCACACTTGATCTGTATGATTGGTTTATACAAACAAGTTGAAGAAAGTGAGGAATCGAAATGAAAAAATTAATTAGCACGGTGATGATAGGTATTTTGGTAATAAGTAATTTGCCATTTGCTGACGCCTTTGGACATGAAGGTACAACGGATGATGTTTTCACACTAGAAAGCATGCTGACCTATGCCATTGAGGATGAGTATCTTGCTCATGACTCATACGAAGCCATCATTGATGCGTTTGACGTATCAAGACCATTTAGCAACATTATTAAAGCGGAATCAAGACATATCACATGGGTAGAGGATTTGATGGCGACGTATCAAATTGAAATACCTACGATCGACACAAGTTCGCATGTGGTCTTGCCTTCCACCTTATCAGAAGCTTATGCAGTAGGTGTTCAGGCAGAAATCGACAATATTGCTCTTTATCAGAAGTTTTTAGAACAAGATTTACCCGAGGATGTTCGAGCCGTATTTGAGCAATTGATTAAAGGCTCCGAAGCACATTTAAACGCATTTGAAACGAATCTTTCCCGTTCTTCCAATTCCAATCAACGAAGAGGTCGAAATCGATAAAATTGTAAGGCATGGCTTTTTCCGAATACCTTAGGCCTAAGGAGATTCCGCGGTTTCTATTAGTATTCAACAATCACAGCCTTAGTAATTTTGACACCGTTTTCCTAAAATAGACACCGTTTTCCCGCCGTTTTCCTATTGTATTTAATTCTAGCGGGTGTATACTGACAGTGTAATCAAGACAAAGGAGGAAAGAAAATGTCAAACATTATTAAGTTGAAGTACACAGACAAAGGTATCGGGGTCAACTTCTCAAACACACATGAAGAAGAAAACTACAAAGAGATCATTGAGCACATCAAACCATTAGTTCCAAAGAATATCTTACTAGGCGCTTCTGATGTTAAATGGGATCTGGACAACATGAAACTAGGTCACACCGATCCAACAGCAAACCGTTTACTCAAACAAATTTCATTAGAACTAGAACACTAAAAGAGCTTAACCCACATAAGAGGATAAGCTCTTTTATATTTTTTGCACCAGATCAATAGATATTCATCATCATAAGTGTTATAAGATACGGTAGTAATTCATCGAATTTTTGATTAAGATAAAGTGATTGCAGAATAAGATGATTAAAGGAGTCCTTATGCATAAAACCATTGGAGTGTTCGCTCATGTCGATGCGGGTAAAACCACATTTTCTGAGAGTCTACTGTATTACACCAACCAACTTAAAGAAAAAGGAAGGGTAGATCATAAGACTTCTTTTTTAGATACCCACGACATTGAAAGAGAGCGCGGTATCACCATTTTTGCCGATCAGGCCCTCTTTGACTATAAAGATCATACCTACTATTTAATCGATACCCCTGGTCATGTGGACTTTACACCAGAGATGGAACGCAGCATGATGATCATGGACTATGCCATCATCATCGTAAGCGCTGTGGAAGGCATCCAAGGACATACAGAAACCGTATGGCAACTCCTAAAAGACCATCATATTCCAACATTCATATTCATTAATAAGATAGACCGCGTAGGGGCTGATGTAGAAGCTGTTGCAGATGAACTTAAAGGTGAGTTTTCATCAGAAATTTGCCTTTTGAAAGAAGATCATTTGGACTTACTCTATGAGTATGCGGCAGAACGGGATGAAGCCCTGCTCGACCTATACCTAGTAGGCAATAGGACTGATCCGGAGTGGGTCAGAAAAATCACTAACCTGATCACTAACAGGAACTTAATTGTCTGTATGAGCGGAAGCGCCCTTAAAGACCAAGGAATTGAGCCGTTCTTCGAGTTGATTCATAAGTACTCAACCACAGCTTATTCAAGTAACGACAAAACTTTAGCAGCAAAAGTCTATAAAATACGCTATGACGAAAAAGGAACTCGCGTCACTTATTTGAAACTGATTTCGGGTTCAATACATGTTAGAGACATGCTTGAGTACAGTGCAAATTCTGAAATCTATCATGAGAAGATCACTCAAATCAGACTGGTAAACGGTAGAAAATCGGAAAACGTCGATGGTGCCCTTGCTGGACAAGTTGTGGGGATCGTAGGATTTTCACAGACCTATTCCGGTTTAGAGATAGGAAGCGAGCGACACGACACGACATCCCACATCATTCCTACACTCAAATCAAAAGTCATCTATAAGGCCGATGTCAACCTAAAAGCACTGGTAAAAGCCTTCAACGAGTTAAACGAAGAGGATCCTACACTGAACGTGGTTTGGGAAGAGCAACACGCTGAACTGACGATCCAGGTCATGGGAATCATTCAACTCGAAGTCCTTAAGCATCTCTTAAAGCAGCGTTTTGGTTTTGATATCAGTTTTGACAAACCAAGCATCATCTACAAAGAGAGCATCGCCGATACAGCCATTGGAAAAGGGCATTTTGAACCCTTGGGCCACTACGCCGAAGTTCACCTTAAGCTTGAAAAAGGCCAGCGAGGTTCGGGCGTCCAATTTCTGAACGCCTGCCATGCCGATGATATGACAACAGGCAATCAAAATCTGGTAAAACATCATCTCTTCGAAAAAGCCCATCGTGGACTTCTGACAGGCAGTCCTCTCACCGATCTTAAAGTCACCCTCCTAACGGGCAAGGCGCATAAGATGCATACCTCGGGTGGTGATTTTAGAGAAGCGACAAAACGTGCCCTCAGGCAGGGTCTCGAAAAAGCCGACAACCTGCTCCTGGAGCCCTACTACAACTTTAGAATCAAAGTGCATCTCGACCACTTGGGACGTGTGCTTAGTGACATTCAAAAATTTTCAGGAACCTTCTCACCACCCGAAATCAAAACAGATAAGGTCATCATAACAGGTAGAGCGCCAGTCGCAACCCTTATGGAATACCCGCTGGAACTTGCGGCTTTTACAGCAGGTAAAGGCATGATTCAACTCGTCGTCTGTGGTTATGACACCTGTCATAACACCCACGAAGTCATCAAAGAAAAGGCATACGATAAGCACACAGACAGCGAGTATTCCTCTTCTTCTATCTTTTGCTCAAAAGGCAGCGGCTATACGGTTGATTGGGAAGAAGCAGAAGCGCTTATGCACTGCGAATCATAAAAGGATCATTCCTAAAAGACTAGACAATATCTAAAAGATCTATTTAAGTGATCACCTCATTTGGATTCAATGTCAATTTGGTCTATATGTCTGTCACCAATCCTCTCAGATGATATTTATTTATCTTTAAAAATATGATTACTGCACCGGTATTTTAATATCAGCATTCATATTAGGCATAAGGTCCATCGTGTCTTCAAGAGTTATTTCGATAGGAATCACAGTCTCTCCACCTTCAAATTCTGCCTTTGCACTGATGAATGTAATTTGACCCTGAAACTGCATGTCTGGGTAAGCAAGAATAGAAACTTCTACATTTTGCTCCAAACTTATGGAGTTCATATACTCTTCGGAAACAGTGGCTCGAACCAATAACTTCTCTTGATTAATAAGTTCAAGCAGAGGACTAAATGAACTATAATAAGTACCTGATTGCACATGTACTTCAGAGACAATGGCATGGTCAAAGGCGCACACTATTTCGCCATTATTAACAAATGGATTGTTCAATAACTGAAGAATTTGATCAAGTTGGTTTTGTGAGCGTTTTAAGTCTAAAGCCAAAGCTTCTGTTTGAGTTGTAGATGTTGATAAGGCACTTGTGACAGACAGACCCGAAGCCTCTAGCTGACGTTTTGCGGTATCCAGTTGATCCTTCGATTGCTTAAGTTCTGACTCAGAAATCGCATTAGCTCCGTAGAGTTTTAGATTTTTCTCATAGGTTTCTTGGGCAGCATCCACTTCTGCTTTTGTACTGGCATAACTATGATTAGCCTGAGAATAACCTAGATCACCTTTTTCAATTTGCCGTGATAAACTGGCAATCTGCATTTCTAGCAGGTTTTTCTGTGCCATTATATCGGAAGGATTAAAGGTGATGAGGTTATCGCCCTTCTTTAAACTTGTTCCCACTTTTGCATTTGTCTCTTCAATCATAAAGCTCTGATTCAAAGTGATGACTTTTGTCTCACCTGCCACTACCTTGCCGTAAACCTCTATGTGTTGATCCTGAATCACTTCTGGCATTTCTTGGTCTTCTACCTTAACAGCTTGGGCACTGCATGCTACAAGACTCATAGATACTATGAGGCTTAATCCCATAAAAATCGCCTTTTTCATTGTTAGTCCCCCTACACAATTTGACTAGTTTGTTGAAAGTTATGATCAATAATACGGCCATCTCTCACCATAATGATTCGGTCACTATAGGCTGCCGATTCCATGGCATGAGTAACCTGAACCACGGTTTTACCCTTTTCTTTATTGATGGTTTTAAAGAGTTTCATAATATCTGTACCAGTTTTTGAATCCAGGTTACCGATGGGCTCATCTGCTAGAATAATGTCCGGATCATTTATGAGGGCTCTGGCAATGGCCACCCTCTGTTGCTGTCCGCCTGACAGTTCTCTTGGAGTGTGTTTCTTTTTATCAGACAAACCAACGATGTCTAAAATGTCACTTAAGGGCCTTTGGTAGTCCTTGTGTTTGCCCCCATCTAAAAGCACAGGCAACATGATGTTGTCGATTACATTTAGGTTGGGAACCAAGTTGTAAAACTGAAAGACAAATCCTATGTCCCGCCTTCTTAAAATGCTTTCTTGCTTATCTTTCATGATGGTAATATCCTTGCCACCAATTAGGACCTTGCCTTCACTCGGTTTATCAAGGCCTCCCAACAAGTACAACAAAGTGCTTTTTCCAGAACCCGATGGTCCCATGATGCTTACAAACTCGCCTTCATTCACTGATAAATGAATATCTTTTAAAATTTCAACTTCTGCTTTTCCCATGGGAAACCGCTTGTATAATTGAATGACTTGGATGATTGACATGACGTCCTCCTTATTCGAATTTTATGGCAGCAACAATGCTTTGTTTTGAAGTTCTAATGGCTGGCAGCCAATTAGATACCACTGAGATAAGGCCTCCAGCGATAAAACCCGTCAGCATGATGCCTGAATCAATACTTAACTTGATGGGAAGGTCGATCAGGTGTAAGATTACCCCAATTTGCACAATCATGGCAAGGCTCCCCAAGACCCCCATCATGCCACCAATGAGACCGCTGATCAGGGCTTCTAAACTAAGCATACTCACCGTTTGCTTTTTTGATAAGCCGACTGACTTCATGACCGCCATACTTCGTGACCTTGCCATTAAACTCACTACAAAGTTGTTTAATATGCCAAAGATCCCTATCATCATTGCAATAATTGAAAAGCTTTTAAGGGCGCCTATGATTGCTGCGTTCGCTGCGTTATTCTGGGCTTCCATCTCGTCTAGGGTTTGTACCCAGTACCATTCGCGCTTATATTTGTCTTCAATTGCTGCTTTTACTTCGTTGGGTGCACTCGTTTTTATCAAAATGCTGCTATAACCCGATAATCCTGCATCTTGTTTAAGTGTTTTTCCAGATGTAATAGCGTAGTTTCCGTTGTTCATGAGAGTATTGATTACTCCTACCACCACATAGTCCCGGGTGATGTCTTTTGAAAATGTCAGGGGAATCACATCCCCAACATCAACGTTCAACTTGTTTTTTATGGTTTGATTGATGATGATGACGCGCGACTGTCCCAAATACTTTTGGGATAAATCTGTGGGCGTCATAAAATCCATGTGCCAGTAGTCGAAAAAGTCCATACCGTCTACACCTTGAACAAAGCCCAACTTAACTCCTGTGTTTTCTACCTCAGCACTGGCCTGATAAACACCGTAAACCTCATCCACCCCTTTAATGGCAAGTACTCGTCCTAGGGTCTGCCTGTTGGCGTTATTAAGACTAAGGTCTACATCGTATTTAACATCGTTATATACCTTTAAGACCTCGGTGGTTATGGAGAAACTAATGGTATTGATTAGTAAGATCCCTGCGATACCAAGTGACAGCAGTGAAATATTATTGATGATACTGTCATTGCCCCTGATGTTCATGACGGCTATATAACCCAAGTTACCAAAGATCTTTTGTACGGGTTTAGCAATCAGGGTTACAAGAAGATCCGCCGCAAAGGGGATTATAAAAACAAGTCCGATACACAATAAAAGTGTAGCAATCCCGTTTAAGGGTAACGCCATGGGACCTTTCATAAATAAGGGGATGGCTAAGGATGCAAAAATAATGCAAATACCTGAGATTAAGGTTGTTATTTTTCTGCTTTTCACTTGTTGTATGGTTCCCAGTACAATATCTCTTACAGAAATCTTAGACACTTTAATGATGGGAACAAGACCACTTAATACTGAAAGTACAAGCCCGAAACTACCTGCAATCACATAGTAGTGAACCGAAGCACTTGTTTGAGCAGCGACTTCTCCGCCCATCATACCCTTGGCCATCATTCCGCCTAACAAATTAAGCACGACTGTACCTAAGGCTAGGCCAAAGGCAGAACCAATGATGCCGTAAAAGACACTTTCCATGATTAAAACAAAGTCAGTTGTGGCTTTTGTGGCACCTATGGACCTAAACGTTCCAAGTATAGGTAACTTCTCAGTGGTAATGACCTTAAATGCGGTATAGATGATAAAAACAGCCGTGGCAATCACAAGAAGCAACATGAACATAAAGGGAATCACAATGCTATTGAGCATTGTGATGATTTCATCCCAGGGTACAGGTTCGCTCACCTCATACCGTTTATAAACCCCTTTAAGGGCTTCAATTCCTTCTGAAATAGGTACGCCCTCTGCAGTTTTTGCCAACACAAAGGTATAACGGCCTTCGATATTGAACATTTTTTGAAGGGCGCTTGTAGGCATTACTGCAAAACTTGCGCCGTCTTGGTACGAAAGCGCCCCTTGGTTAGCGCCAATACCGGCAATACGCACCTTGTGTTTTTGACCTTGTACCGTGACATCGATACTCTGTCCTAATGTCCATCCATTTGCACTTGCCGCTTGCTCAGAAACGTACATTACCTTACCAACATAAGGTTCATCAAGGGTCGTTATAAGGTTGACAACCCCAAGTAAATCGAGATCCGCTTGCTCATATCCCCTAATGCTTATCTTTTGTGCTTTCGTTTCACCTGGTCGCTTATACTCAGCTTGAGCATCAACCGTTCCAATCTGATAATCGATAAAAGTCTGTGCATCACCCAAAGGTTTTAACCTTATGGTTTGACTCGGCGACTCCTCATTCGCAGTAATCAACACATTAGCCGTTCCCATGTACTTTTTAATCATCTCTGTAAAGGTGTCAGTGATGCTATCTTTTAGGGCTATCGAGGCAAAGGTTAATGCGACAGATAAGGTAATTGACAAGAGTATGAGAAAAGTCCTAAACTTTTTTTCTTTAATGCTACGCAGTGTAAATTTAACTATTATGCCCATTGTGGTCCCCCCTTGTTTCTTCTTACTATGAAATCTATCAGAAGAAGAAAGGCTAAACAAGATAAGACGACAAGTTCTAATAGTGCTCTAATAGGATTCTAATGCATACAAAGTCACAAAAAAACAGTTAACCCATGCCTTTTGCATTTGTTAACTGTTTTACTTTTAGTTCTATTATTCTAGTCATTCAGAACACACCGATGCTAGGTGAATATACTTATATGTGCCTGTGCAGCCAATCACAAGTCAAATCAATCACTTGCCCCCACTCATCACGCAAGCCATGCCGCCCGTTTTTAATAACTTTTAGCTTTGAGTTCTCTGGAAGTTTTTCTAATGCTTTCCTAGAGTGTTTCAGTAAAAGCAGCTCTTCCTCATCTTCAGGATGATCTCCGTGAATTATCAGTACTGGGCATTTTAGATCACGCAACAAGTCTTCTTGATTCACTTCTTCAAAATCCAATAAGGTCTGCCTTGAAATCTTGTGTTTTCTACTTGTCTTATCAAGAAAACACCCTACTTCAGTTAACTCTTTCAACTCATCTTTTGTGTAGTAGTCCGACCAGTCGTAAACCATCTTGTCTGTTAACGCTCCCACAAGAATCATGGTTTTCACTTCATCCCTGTAATTCTTAAGGCACGCCAGTGTACCAAAACTGTTGCCAAAGAGAACAAGGTTCTTATAGCCGCTTTTTAGGGCAAATGTAATAACCGACTCCATGTCATTGGCTTGATTCAATGAGGTCAACTCATCATCATCACTCTCGCCAGATCCACTAAAATCAAAGACCAAACTGTCGAAACCTTGTTTTAGAAGTGCTTCAGCTAACGTATCAAAGCGTCCATTAGAAGATTTGTCATTGGTGAATCCATGTGCCATGATTACAATCGATTCGGACTCACACGAATAATGACTGCCGATGATCGTTAATCCCTTTTGATTGATAATCTTTACCTTTTCCATCTTATTCCCTTTGGTTTCATAGTGTAAAAAAGCTTCTCATTTAACCCTTTTCAAGACGCTTCCTAAATTCAATAATCGGTAAATCGCCTGGGATTAATTTTTCATCCATCCTAAGCGATGATTTTTTTGGGCGTTGTGTTAATACCACATCCCTGTCCTGATGTAGAATTTTTTTATTGTAGATATTGCTCAGACTCGCCATTGCCTTCCCCAAAACGGGCACCGGCAGGAATTTCTGATAAAATCTTAGATAGATTTTAGTATGAGTGTCATCAATCGGTACAAAAGCCGCAAAGACCTTTACCTTCTCTGCGATATGGTTGAGCCATAAGTTGGGAACCTGAAACTGTAACCTGAAGAGTGATTCGTAGTTCTTGATTTCATCGGCACCTAGTGCGATTGTTTTTCCATCATCCAAACTGCTACTGACATAGATCGTCATTAAGTCCTCTTGCCATTTTACGACAGGACCATTCACAATGGTTCTCCCACCACGCCCAATCGTTGTCGCGTGAACAAAGGGCACATGGACCACATCGAGTTGGTTTTCGATAGACCTTGTAAAATCCACATCCCAGACTTCTGAAAACGTCTTATACACAAAGCCTTCTTTTATCTCTTCAAACATTGGCAGGTCAGGAAGGTTATCCTCTGCATACGCTCCATACCAAAGCCAAATAAAGCCATTAGCTTCTCTTATGGGGTAAGCATTCACCTTGTATCGTTCTGCTACACTGGAGGCTTTTCCGTTTGCAGGAATCAGCGTCACTTTGCCAGACTTGTCATATTCGAAACCGTGAAATGGACAGGCAATTTTATCCTCGTTCACACAGCCGAGTGCCAAGCTCGCCCCCCGGTGACAACACTGGTCAAAGATACATGACACATCACCACGACTATTTCTCCATAAAACAAGCTTCTCGCCCATTCTAGTCACGCCAATAGGCTTTGATTTTACTTCATGGCTTTCAAGTATCGCATACCACTGATTTTTAAACATTGATTCCTCCCAACTAGCTAATACACCTCTGTCTCGAGTCGCATCATCAACATCCCATGCACACTGTCTACTCTTATTGAATAATCAAGTTTGTAACCTATCGATGAGAACAAGTTCGAAAACTCTTCTAAAGTCCTTTGTTTACCACCTCTGCACTCGACTGATAATCTAAGGCCGTGCATGACAGCTTCTTTGGGTTCAAACTCATTGATCAGAATATCTTCAATAATGATAAACTTTGTCTTTGCTCCTAAATAACCTTTGCAGCTATTTAGAATACGAACACATTTCTCATCATCAAAATCATGCAGTAAATTCATCAGGATCACATAATCATAAATTTCACAGGGCAACTCTAAATCAAAGATATCCCCTTCAATAAAGGTCATGTCCACCTCGTTAAGGCGCTTATACTCATTACCAACCTTACAAGGAATTTCAGTATCGACAATGGTGTAAGAGCAGTCTTCATACTGCTCAACCAGAGCCGTTCCTAAACCGCCGCTATTTCCACCTAATTCAAGTACTTTCTTATTGCTTAAATCAATATGTTCACTTATCCTAGTGCCTGTTTTGCGCGTGATCGGAAAGTTGCACTTGGAGTAGATTTCGTATTCCGCGTTACTAAGATCATTAAAAAAGAACTGCGATCTGTTAAGCGCTTTATCGTAGAAAGCATCAAAGTGATGTTTTTGATTTCTGCTTTGGATATTCTCAAGAATTTGCTTGTGTTTTTCACTTTGCTCATCAGTCAATAGATAGCTGCCAGTCTTGTGATCGATCATTCGGCTTACAACCAAGATTCTCATCATGGCTTTTATAACACTTGCTGTCATTCCCAGCTTTTTAACGGTTGGATCGTCTAGCGTGATAGTTAACGGTCCTTCCGCGTTACTGTTGATCATGCTAAAAAAGTAAACAGCTTCGTTCAGTTCCATAAAGGTGTCATTGTACATAGTTGTCAGCTCCTTGCCGCTTCTAATCGTCCATGCTTCTTAAGTTGCTTCGCTTTAAAAGCGTACTTCTATACTTTTTTCATCACACACTTTTAGATTTGATCAAATTCAGTATGTAATCACAATTCTCGATGCCTTCGCTGATCCCCTCTTCGTCAAGATTGACATCCTCATAGTACCAAGAGGTGCTAAGAACCAGATCAATATAAAAGGACTTCAAGATAAGACTCTTACTAAGATGCAAGGCTTGTGAGAAGGTGTCGATCATCAGTGTCAGCACCTCGTCGTGCCCTTCACTTTTCACATCAAATTGATTGTTCATATAACGGCCGACTTCAAGGCTGTAATACCCGATGACGCCTTTAGGATCAATGACATGCCACTCCCCGTCATGATTGATGATATTGCCGTGGTGCAGGTCGCCATGAAGCAGTTTGATCGGATTATTGTCTACATCCAAGTCATCATAGACTCTTTCCGCAGCCTCCATATGCTTAAACCACTTGTGGTCAGCACTGTACTTTCCACGTATAAATGTGAATATCCTAGCCAGCCACTGCCTATGCTCGGGATAAATCTCCTTATTGATCTTATCTGTAGGAACAGCTTTTATAATGGGCGTTGCAATCTCAAGCATGATCTTAGGATCCTTAAGCGACCATAGTTCATCCCCAGGGGTAAACCGTTTGATAAGCATCGCGCCAAGCGCTTCGTCTACGGCGTGAACATGGCACATGTATTCCTGATTCAAATCCTTTAGGGCATGTCTTTCGATCGCTGATTCGGCATCCGGAAGACCAATCTTAAGCACGACATCACCGTAAAGCCTGGATACGGCTGTACAAACATAGTTATAGGATAGATTTGCTACTGGGCTAACCTCGTTCAGCAACCAGTTTTTTTGACAGGTTTCGATAATCGCAGGAATCTCTTCAAACCACTTGATCGCTTTCTCACCCATGAAATCAATCAAGTCTTTTTTATACCTTTCATCGATTTGCATAAATAGTCTCCTTTAGGTCTCTACTTATCGATTCTAAATAAGTTTAGAATATCTTACACTTCAGATGGGTAACATAAAAACGAGAAGCAACTACATTAGAATGATTGGACGTGTGCAATGAAATTTACCTATCCATATAAATTGTATATCCTCGGTTTACTACTGCTGTTATCCACTTTTACATATGGTATTTTTGTGCTAAATCAAATCCATCAGGAAGGATTTGTCGTATGGCCGTTTGTCTTAATACTATGCATAACATGCTTTTATTTGGCTAGGTTCTACCTGATGAAAATCCGGCTCTATAAAGACCGTCATCTGACAATCGATGAAGATCATATCTATTTCCACCTTAATCGCAAGGACATCCACATAAACGCAGATGACCTCGATGTGATTTTCTATGCCCGTCATCTGCAAAATCTAAAAATACACCATGTCATTCATTTCTTTAAACATGATGGTACCTATTTTTTCATCACTGATGAAATCAATCACTTCAAGCAGTTAAAATCAGAAGTGAGCAGCAAATATCCCCACCATTACTATGAAGCCAGTCATCTCATAAAGGGCTTTCAGAGCATAACCAAAGGATTGCTCTTCACATATAGATAATACTGGATTTCTAACAAATCAGACCCCAGGTTTCATGACTGGTTAGCTTTTTTACACATCATGTGTTTGCAAATCACCAGTCGTTCTGCTTTGCACTTTCATGGACATGTGCACCTAGTATTTCCAAGAGCAAATCCGATTTGTCCTCTTTTTCAATAACACCTATCCACTGATGACTTCTTGCACTGTTTTTACAAACAGGCGCTTGGTGGGACTTACCCCAGATTAACATGCTGCTTTGTTTTTTCGACTGCACCTGATCCAGTGATTCGTGAACACCCATACAAATGCTGGTTCCCCTAGTGGATTCACAATCGATCATTACGAGCAACTCATTGGAGTTGAACTCATTTTGAATATGCTTTCTTCTCTCATTTATCCACTGATCAACCATCAAAGGATCAACACCCTTGCCGATTAAATCATCTTTATCGTAGCTTTCGTTGTAAATATCGTACGTATAGCAGTGATGAATGACAAATTTAATTCCGCTTCTGAACGCCTGATGGTCAAATGTGTAAATCATAGGTTCCACTGTCTCATTGATTTTTATAGGGATTAGAATGGGTTTTTCCAAAACAAGATTTTTATAATGAACCTTTTGCTGCAAACTCGGTTTTAGAAGCCTGGTCTCGTTTACTTTCAGGTGCAAATCATCCTTAATTTCAAGCTCGACCAGCTTAAGTTCGGAAACTTTATGTCGCTTAAGCAGTGCAGAGTCCGAACTTTTAACGACGGATTTGAATTGATCTGTTTGATAACCGTAATTTTTGCATGTTATGATATCACTTTCGATTCCAAGTAATTTTACACTTTCAGGACTAAGCTTAAACCTAGTAGGTGGAGGAGAAAGCCCCATTAGCAGGTTATCTCTAACAGTTGTTTCGTCAAATGCTCCATTAGCCATCCACTTGTCATTTTTATGGTACGAAAAAGAAATTTCATGAAGCACCCTCAAATAATACTTCTTATCAGCTCTATGAATTCCAACAAGAGAACCCTTAATGGTATTTCCATAATGTTCAAAAATAAGCTCTTGATCCATTGTGTAATCCACTTTACCAGTTGCAAAGTATTTAATCATCCTTAAGCAGTTCTTCATAACGCCCCTTTTCTGATTTAACATGAACTTGTGATAAGCTTTATACTCTATTTAATGCCTCTTACCATCATCAGCAGATTCGCAGCGGTCTGCCAAGTTGATCCACCTTCTAGTGTGCGTTTTAGCAAGTTGTCATAACGTGTGTTGACAAGCGAGACCAAGCGTTCAAACTTTTCACTTTCAATCTTTCCTTCTAAGAGTTTCTCATCGATCCTTATGCAATCAAGCACACAATTTCTTTCAATTTCGACAATGTCTATTTTATGTTCTTCGTTCGAACGGTGATCGTCTGGTATATAGGTAATCACTTCAAAATCGACTTCAATATTCCTAAAACCAGTCTTTTCAAACCACTTAGGAATTTCGGTGATCCCTAAAGGATACTCGCAAACACCGGCTAGTTTTCCACCCTTTTGCTTTCTAATCAGTTCCCAAATGTCTTTTTCTTCAGAAGTGGTCTCGTCTTCATCATTCCTATGAATCGCCAGCTCCGGTCTTGAACTGATGACCGATAAGGTGCCACCATTTTTGAGCACGCGGTACTGCTCGTCAAAGAATTCTTTTGTAGGAACGTGTTCAATGACTGTGTGAGAAGTGGTCAAATCAAACGTTTCATCTTTAAAAGGTAGTTTGAGAGCATCGCCTTCCACAGCGGTAATCTCCAAGTTACGTTCAAGCGATTTTTGCTTCACATACTCCACAAAATTCGAATCCCTATCAAGGGCAGTCACACGTGCGTCAGGCAGCCATTCCTTTATTCTAAAACTAAGTGACCCGGGTCCACAACCGATCTCTAGAATGTCGGTGCCACCCTTTGCACCAATCCCTTTAAGTAGCTTGACTTTGTAAGCATGTCTAAACCTGATATTTCGTGTCTGATACAGTAGATCTGCTGTTTGAACTTGATTGGACCAGAATGTATGTTTCATAACAACCTCCATCTTTCACTTTAAGCCAGTTCTAAAAGTTTATCATAATTGACTCCGAAGATTTCGGATTAAATGCTTATAACAAAGTTATGCGTGACTGCGACTATCAAGAAAGGCATGCTAAAAGGAATACTCATAGTCATTCGCAATGCGTATAAATCCATCGATATTACTATTGCGATCTCTTGATACAACACCGGAATAATTCTTATTGTCAACATTCCCTTCAGCGACCTGAAGAACCCTTCCATCATAGTCCAAAACAATCCCTATGTGGTCACAAGCGGTAGCTGACATCAACTTATCATAAATAACGATATCTCCCCTTTGTGGGGTAAAGGTTTCATCTGTTGCTTCATGATAAAAATTGACGGACTTGTCCGTCGCCCAGTCCTTCCATGCGGGGCAAGCTCCGAATCGTATTTTTGATCCAATATGTTTGATCGGCAGTTCGAAGCCTGCCATTTTACAGCAGTAAAAAACAAACATCGCACACCAATTATTACAGGCGGTCTTGTAAATATTATCATCCGGCCAGTATTTGCACATATTTCTAAAATTTGTGTCAGCTGCTGTTCCAATAATATTCTCAAAAACCAGCTCTTGTGCGATGCTTGCAAGGCGATTTCTTCTATTATCCCCTGTTGCTATTTTAGGGATTGTTGCGTCTTCTAAGATTTCAAACTGGATAGGCAGCGACAACTCTTCAAGTACCATTGTCAGTCTGTTCACATGTTCTTTTTTTACCCCATGGTTTACATGATGCAAATATTTTTGAAGCAAGTCAGCATCCTTAATCAGTTCATCATACGCAGTATGGACAGCTTCCTTATCCTCATGATGAAAAATTGCACTAAGGATCGTATGTTGCTCTTCTTGATTGAAGATTCCCATGTCTCTGATTATCGGGCGGACCGCTTCTGAACTGTTCTGGGCATGATACTTCTGAACACCTGTGCTCATTAGATAGTAATCATGAAGCATACCTATTATACTGGCCAGCTCAGGATTCAACTCTCTTTTCATCGCCAATATCGCCGCTGTCTGGGCCACGCCATATAAATGGACAGATGCACTGCGTCTGTCTTTTGTACTATCAATCGTGAGCAGCATCTCATCTACAAGTACCTGCACACTTTCCAACCTGATCTGTTTTTTTAGTTGCATGATTACACCTTTCTTTGGAGTGATCTAATTCTCTACAAGCTCCTAACACCTCTCAACAGCCAAATCATGAACTTGAAGGGCAGCTTTCTTGTACCACTTCATATCTACATATTATACCAGAAAAAACCATTACAGTTAGGAGAATCTATGTTGATTTTCATGTGCGCCTACAATAACATAGGTTGGATTCTGTTCAGCGAAACATTCGGCAGACATAATTAAAGTACAAAAAAAGCTTCTCAATATAATTAAGAAGCTTTCTATTTTGCCTACATATTCTTATGACCTCTGACCAGTCACATCATCTCCTGATCAGAGGACTTGTCTATAAGTTCGATAAAAGCTTGCCTACTACTGACTTGACACTTTCTGTATATGTTCTGAACGTGTTTTTCACTGTACTTTCCGTGATGTACAGTTCAGATGCGATTTCTTTGTTAGATTTCCCTTTTAAAACAAGTTAAGCAAGGGCTTTTTCCCTTGAAGTAAGTAAACTTCGTTATGTGCTTATACAGGGTGTATGCCAACGCATGCTTTTCCTATACTTCTAGATTCCACAAGCCCAATCGTCCTTTTACGACTTCACCTGCAGCTTCCACTTTTTCGACATTTTCAAGTATCCAAGCATATCTTCCTGGTTCAAAATTTCCAAAGAGAAGTTCGTCGCCCTCCACTTTCAGCCCATTAGATAACACAGCATGTTCGTCTGTCAGCACTTTCATTTGAACGCAGTCCACCAGATCGGCATAGGCGACCACTTTGCCAAAATCAAAGTTGTAGACAGTTTTTTTGTCCTTAGCCAGTTGAATATAATCAGGCTGGAGTATGGTTAAGTACTCAGCTATTAGACAATCTTCCTTACTTGCCTTGTTGATGTTCTTTGACGCATGTATGGCGATTCTACCACGGAAACTGGTTTTCCATGATCGTGTTTCTATTCTTTTATTGCCTAGTGCGATCAGTGTCGCATACGGTTCCATTATTGTCAGACATTTCATTGAACGAGAAACCTCCATATTGGTTTAGTAAATAAGTTGCTAAACTTTAACTTAGAACGGCAGAACACTATTACAAACTCATCCCAGCTATCCTTTAAGCGTTTGGATAACCCAGTCATAACAGCTTATCAACTCTACAATTGTGATTCTTGTTGATTGATGTTCAAATAGGATGTTCAACTCCTTTGGTTGCTTGCTAGCGTTGAATGTTTGCAAGAAAGAGTGAGTATCCCCGTAACCGTCGCTTGTTCTTTCATCTTTCGAAACCGGATGATGACGATTGTGCAGTCCGTGTTCACTCACCATCACATTGGATAAGTGCAAAACCTTTGTATAGGGTGCCAACCTGCCGACCAGCTTTTGCATATCAAAGTTCGGGTCGATCTTAGCATTGACATGCATCCTTGCGCTATCGAGACATACTTTTACTGCCGAATTTTCTTTGAGTAACCCACTTAAAAACACACCATCGTTCAAATAACCGTTCAGCAAGTCCAGTTCGAGCACAATTGGTAGATCGTAATGAGTCGACAGTTCGTTAAGGCGCTTTATACAGTCTATGCATAGTTCTTCAAATTCCTTTTTACTGAGTTCCGATTCCGTGTATCTTTCCTTGTCCTGAACCACAGCTAGGTTCCAAGGTAGCTTAACATCCAATGGCATTGGTTTTGGAAAGTGCATGAGCAAGTACTCTATTCCCATTCGCTTACCTAAGATCAGCTCTTGCTCAATCGCATAGAACGCATCCTCACGCTCCTTTTTTTCCTTATGCAAATATAAAGGATCGCGCTGCTTATAATTCCCTTTAAACATGGGAAAATGTACTCCAACACTGAAACCATGCTTTTCCTTATGTTCAAATAGGGTGTTCACCTCGTCCATCGTTTCAAAACTGCACACTTCGATTCCTTGTATAAATTCAGGCATGTAATCTCTTGAAAACTTGTCGTGATCAAAGCCACCATGCATGCCAATACGATATGTTTTTTTCATGCTGTCCTCCTTGCATCTTATCCATTACTACTTATTTTACCAAATAGCACGGGAGAACAGGATGGATTTAAGGTATTTGTAATACTAATAATTGAAGTCCAGAAAACTTGCCGTTGAGGTGGGCATAAGAATAAAAAACAGCTTCACTTTTAACAGTGAAACTGTTTCCATTGTTACTCTTAGTTTAATCGGCAACGATCTCTTCACTCATCGCCAATCTTAGCCCATCAGCACTTAAACCAAAGACACTGAACTTATCCTCCAATTTTTTCTGAAGCTCGCCAGAGCTCTCGCGATGTGAAAAAGAGACTTCCACGATCCTGCATGTCGTGCACTTCTTCTATAAACCTATTCTGTTTAAGAAACACGATTGAATTCCTATTTTCAGGGTGTGTCTCCGCAAAAATTTCATCTTCATTTGTATGCGAGAAGTAGTTTTCGATCAACACTTTTGCCGCTTCCGCACAGTATCCCCGCTTCCAAAACTTTGGCATCATCCTGTATCCCAGTTCCGCCTTGCTATCTGAATCTCTCTTGAATATTCCAATCAAACCGATTGGCTCTGTTGATTCTGTTATCTCAAAAAGATAGACATTCAATAGACCATCACCATATTTCTCGTTCCAATCGTTAATGGAATCAATACAGTATTCCATGGACGCCGTGTCGCTAGATCTAAATCGATTGACCTCTTTATCATTATTCAATTCGAATAGGAAGTCCTTGTCTTGCATTGTAAAGGGTCTAATTGTGAGTCTTTCTGTCCTTATCATCTTTTTCCTTTCCACCTTCCAGGCGATGGCCTCCATTTGAGTGGAATCACATCATCATTTGAGCCCAACCCATACCTGGAGTAATTGTAATACTTGCTTGGAAATATTTTCATTTCTTATTTTACACTATTTCTAGACCTAATTACATAAATCGCTTCGTTTTATTTTGCTTTCAAAGTTCACTTCAAGACCTAAAGCTTCAAAGATCGCGGGCGTGTTATTGGGGTTTAGACTCACATCATCCGCTTTAACATTTGAGTACCAGAAAACAAGTTGGGTATTAAGCGAATATAGACTAAAACACATTCATCTCAATCATGTTTAATAGGAGCAAAAAATGAAATCACTGGAAGTGCTGAATAAATTAACTCACGAAGAACTTTTACTTTACTCCTTACTTGCGATAATCATTCTAACAACGGTCTTATTTCTGAGCATTTATATGATCTGGGTTCCATTTTGGCCTGCCCGGTTGGTGCATATCGTCTATTTGGCATTTCACTTCACACTCATCAGCGCTCTGAAACGGAAACGCTATTTGTACGTGAAGTTGAGTATCATCATAACAAATATCGTTCAGCTTTCTTTAGCGACATTCCTTTGGTTTCCTTTGACGACTAATTATGAGCTTTTTTATTTCTTACTGCCGATGGGATCCTTCGTAATAATGGATATCACCAAGCTAAAGGAAAGAGTTTTCGCATTAGCAATTAGTTTTGCCAGCCTCTTTCTTTTTTTTATCAGTCGATTCTCAGCAGTGAACTTCTACATTTATGAGATTGGACACGCTCCCGCAAGGATCATTTCTTTCTTTACCATTCTCTCTACCATGACCATACTCATCCTATATTTCTATTTGCATGCTTATTACTTAGCACAAAAAAGAGTGGAACTGGAGTACCTGGCAAACACCGACAGCCTTACCGACATTAGCAATCGACGAAACTTCTACAATCAAAGCAAGTTGGAATTTGATCTTGCACATAAGTACAATCACACCTTTACTTTGCTCCTTATGGACATTGACCATTTTAAAAAAATCAATGATACCTATGGTCATGATGCCGGAGATGAAGTCCTAAGGCAAGTTACCAAAGCTATAAAAGAAAACGTAAGAGATCAAGATATCTTTGCAAGACATGGTGGTGAGGAGTTCACACTTCTGCTAAGACGCACTGATGAGGTGAAAGGCTTATTGATTGCAGAAAAAATCCGTCACCTTATTGAGGACCTTGACATAATGACTCATGGTCATATCTTAAAAATAACTGTAAGCATAGGAGTTGTTCAGTTTACAAAGAGTTTATCTGAATTTGATATGCTGGTAAACCTGGCAGACCACGCTTTATACGAAGCGAAAAGACTTGGTAGAAATCGTTTCGTATTCAAGGAATCAACTTAATAATGGATCCCTGCCGTGCCCTTCACCTACATTATGCCATAGGACCGTCAGGTTTGAGGATGGATTCTATCTATTTAAAGCAACTTATCTCTTCCTGTTATGCTGTTTCACAATTTTTCACTTTCCAGTATTGTGAGCTGTTTCGGGTGCGCTCAAAAGCTTATTCTCAAACTTTCCAGCGATATACTTCAATTTAAGGTTTTATTATCAGGCCATTTGACTACCCGCCCCTGATCATCTAAAAATTATTAACCATACTCATGATGGTTCTTCCTTAGTATCCAGCAAAGCTTAGCAGTTCAATCAAAATTTAATTTTCCCCTTCATACTTGTGTAATCCCAATAAAAAACTCCAGTCATTCACAAGAAATCATGATCAACTGGAGTTAACTGCAAATTATCTTTATTTTTTAATCCAATACAGTCTACAGTCCTTCGGTCTGTCAAAGAAGCCGTACTGTATCAGATATCGCCTTATCCTTGCTATATCATCACTGATGGTTTTTAACCTTTCGTTTAACTCCTTACTCAGAGCAGACGTTTGATAAAGAAACCGATCAAGCTGGATTTGATCTTTAAAGACTTCAACGACGGCAAGGTCCAAGAGCATGTCTAGGATATCCTTATGATCGACCTCTATGTGCGTTTCGATAATTTCGAATCGGCTATTCCTAAAATCTAGAAAAAGCTTGTTAATATAGCTTACCAGTGGCTAACATCATTTAATCTTGTTAGAATGAAGCCGTTGGAGTATTATGATAAGTGTACCCCCACCCAATTAAGTATTGGAAGCACCAGGAAATATATGACATCAATATCTAAAAGAGAACTAACCAAAAAATTTGACACAAAAGAAATGATCAGGGCTTCAGTCTTGATGGGAACTGGTGTGATAGTGCCATTTGCAATGCACTTTTTGGGAGCCGCGAGCCCGGTGTTTTTACCTATGCATATTCCAGTAATTGTTGCAGGCTTCATACTTACTAGCCCCTATGCCGTGCTGGTTGCAATCATGACACCTCTTGTGAACAGCCTCTTGACAGGCATGCCACCTATTTATCCAATTTTGCCTATAATGATAGTTGAACTTACTTGTTACGCGCTGGCTGCAAACCTAAGCTATAAAAAGTTCAAACTCATCGTGCTTCTTTCTCTGCTGATCAACCTTATTTTCGGAAGACTCGGAGCAGGTCTTACCCTTGCAGTCTTAGTCGCTGCAATGGGGCTGAAGATTGAGCAGTAGAAGACAAGTTGGGTGCGAAATGAGTATCGCGTATACAAATCCATTGCAAGACAAGAGGATTACTGGTTGCTTTTAGTCTCCATAGGTCGCATCCTTTATGAAATTTTCATATGCGAGTTTTTCTTCTGAGAATAGATCCTTATAGACGTTCAGAGTCTCTTCGTCAATTTCCTCGTTCATGTACTTATAAATCGCAAGTTCATAATTTGATTTAGCTAGCAAAAGTCTAGAATCTTGAATGCCACCTCTTAAATCCACTAAAAAGTTATGAGAACCGATTACCTGATCCGACCAATCCAAGTTACCTATCTCACTTATTTGATTTTCAGATAAGCTGGCTTTGGTTAACTCTGTTAATTTAACGAAACTTTGTATGTATCCACTGATATGGTCAAGACTTGTCTCATATAGATATGGTTTAAACTTAATCCAATCTCCATCTTTTACTTGCGAAAAATAGGTAAAGCCAACCGGATCGTCAAACGGAAATACAATAGGTTGATTAAGCACATCAAATTGAGTTCCAATTTCACTTTTGCTCTTTTCAATCTTTGAAATAGTCGATTCCATTTCCTTAATGATACCTTCAAGTTCTTCAACTGAGCCTTTCAACACTTCATTTTGACTGTTAAGTTTAGTATTTTCATTCTTAAATCCTTCGATTGCAGTTTCTCTATCAGAAATCAAATGGTTTAGTTCGTCTTGATTCCTTTCTAATTCAGTAATTTTACTGTGACTAATCATATTGTTATAAGCGAGTAGAACTAACCCGATGATTGAACCAGTGAGTACAATCGTTAGGAGAATCTTATTGAATTTCATTGCTTATCTACACTCCTCTCATCTATCTTTACTTTGAGCAACGAGCAAATCGGAAAGACGTCACCATCTATCTTGTTAAAAGTCCTTCATGGCCAAATCAGCCTCGTGAATCTCTTTATTAAATTCTCCTTCTTTAACACTCGAAACCTTTGAAACATACCTGTTAATGAGCTGGTTTGCAGATTACACTACTCCCACTAATTTTTTTTGCGAGTCAATGACAGATATGCGTGCTTGCCTTTACACGCTATACCCTAGGTGTTAGAATGATTTTATGATAAAAGTCGACTTCAATATAAAATGTTTTACAAAAGAAGAACTGAATATCGCATATAAACCGGATGAAGCGTATGAGGGCTGCAAAAGATGTAGTAATTATAATTTCAATTACAGCTGTCCTGATTTACCCTACACCGCTGAAGAATATCTTAAGGACTATGATTACGTCCTATTTGTTCTTGCAGAAATTCACACCGAATCCATCCAGGAGCATATGGAAAACTGGGACGTGTCCGATTTTCCATCAAGGGTGCTGACCAATCATCTCAAAAGGCTGGATGATAAAGAAGTGCCTCTCAGTAGTGCCGTGTCCATGTATCTGTACAATCAGATAAAAGACATCATGACAGAGCGTCTTCTTTTGATGGAAGCGGATTTGGATGTGTTGGGGCTGCCACCGGGATCTTGCACAAGGTGCAAAGACTGCCTGAAGGAGATTGGAAAACCATGCGTTCACCCAGATAAGATCCGCCATTCGATAGAAGCGCTAGGTTATCTTGTATCCGATATCTACCGTCTGTTCTTTGATAAGAAACTGGGTTGGACAAAAGGCAAGCTGTCAGATACCATTCACAGTTGCAATGTAATCTTTGCGAAAGAGGAGTTAAACGTAGACGTTATAAGACCTTATTTAGAAGGCATAACCCTTACTCTTCCAGAAACAAAGGACCCTTACATTTAGCTAAAATGAGCACTGCATTCTACGAAATTTTCATAGAGAGCAGTGCTCATTCTTAATCCTCATAATAAAGGTAATCCGATTTTCCAGGGTATTTTGCCATGGCTGTCTTATGTTTATTGAATCCTAGTTTGGTATAAAAGTCTACCGCTTCAAAAGATGAGGTCAGACCGATCAGTAGATTTTCATTACCTTCAATAAGCTTATCCATAACCGCTCGACCGATTCCCAACTTTCTGTGCGAAGGTAGAACTGCAATATCGTGTATCCAACCATAGCATTCACCATCCGAGATCATTCTACCCGAACCTATGACAACTCCCGATTCCCACGCGGTAACAACAGAATGGCTCTTTTCAAAGGCTCTACGGATTTTATCGGTTTCTCGTTTACGACCTAAACCAATGCACATATTCGTCACATCATAAAGGTCAACCAACTTCTCCCAATCAAGATCTACCAAATCGGTTTTGTATGTTATCATCTCTTTCCTCCATGCGCTATAGATCATCTGAATAATCATTTGCCGATCACTCACAATTATATCATTCAATTCATTTCAAAAATGCGAAAGAACTCCTATACCTATCTTTTGAGCCTTTTACTACTCGATGAGTCGTGTTCAAATCTCCTCTTTTGTCGCATATGAATCAAGCGTCTCCTTGCAGCGATGGCACTGCTTCTCATAATACGAGAATTTCAGACCACAGCTGCAAGTCCATCTGCGTTCCGATGCGTCAAGCCACTCTTTCAATCCTTGCCTCATATGATCTGTATTTTTAATAATATCGAGTCGATGTCTTGCACCGTCCAATACAGCACCGTCTTGATGGAATTTCATTACGATGTCGCAAGGAAAATCATTACATGCACCACAATACTCTAGTCCCTTGTTATGAGCGCATTTTCTAATTTCACATTTGCTACAGTGCTCTGATAGCGAATCAGAATTACAGCCGTTGCATTTAAGCTTATCAATAGCTGGAGTTAGGTACTTATCCGTTTTAAGAAGATGCTCCTGCCCTTCTTGAAAAGCAAGATAATTATCACAGCCACCGCAATATAGACCACACGCACCTATTAGCTTATCATTCATCATTCGATCCTCCATGTTTATCTAAAAAAACTCGACCAACCAACTTTAATTTTAGTAAAATCCTCAAACTCATTTTTCAGTTAACGACAAATAAACAATGATCGCATTCGCGGCATTTTCAACTAGCGATTCCCAGTGATCACTTATGTACACTGCGTCGCCCTCATGATCTGCAAAACCATATTCGATGATGTAGCTAGGTGAATCGATGTACTTATGCATAAAATAGTAATCAAACTCAGGCGTGTCGCCCCTTCTATTGATGACTCTTAAAACCTTCAGATCCTCACTAGCGATTGCCTGGGCTAAAGTCTGAGCAAACTCCCGATCTGAGAGTTGACTGTAATGCACCTCAATCCCACTTGTCTTTTCATTGTATTTATTTATATGATTGCTGATAAACAGATCCGGCTTGATATAATTCGCAAGTTCAGCTCGTGTGAGGTTGGATACATAGTCGTCGGTGTCCCTAGTTAGAACGACATTGATTCCTGCGGCCTTTAGTAGCTCTTCCATTCTAAGGGTCATCTTAAGATTCATCTCTTTCTCAATAAATAAATCACTGTTCCCTTCACCCTCATCTAAGCCCCCATGCCCTGCATCAAGTACTACAAGCGGCCTATCATAAGTAAAGTTCAGCTGACCTTGGGGATTTCTTAACCACTGCAAATGCGAAATTTCAGAAGTATTGGGGTCATATAGGTATTGCACCTCTACTATCGAACCGATCTGAGCAAGTCGGTATTCAACAGCACTAACTGCTAGAACATCAGCATACTCTGAGTTGAGCAGTTCAAATTCAAGTAAATAGTCTTTTGTCTCATCCTCGTCAGTCCACTTATCGCTAATCATCACTTTTGATGTCTGCCATTCCAGCTGTTGTTCTATTGCTGCTTCAACCACTACTTTAGGAACCTCAGCTTTTTGAGTTCCTTTATCCCATAGGTATTTTCCAACTAATAGACCGATACCGATTCCTATGATGAGTAGTACAATTTGAATACTCCTTTGTTTTTTCATTTAGTTAAACCTTTCATACATTGCTGTCAGAGGCGGTTCGGGTTTGTCTTCACTATTTATACACTTATTATAGCATGGACCTAGAGGGATGTTCATCATTGCACCAAACACAAGTTTATTTACTTTCATCATAACAAAAAAGCAACTGTCATTAGTTTTTAAACTCATAACAGCTGCCAATATTCAAGTACTCTCTTTGATTTCTGTAATCCGACAATCAATTCACTGTATTCAGTGGTTCATCTTCTACAACATCTTCTACAATATCTTCTACAACATCTT